>CAUBKG010000059.1 GCA_958436475.1 uncultured Clostridia bacterium | reverse complement strand
GATTCCGCTTCGATCAAGGAAAGCGGGGGCAGCCTTCTGCTGGAGGGATCCACCGAATACGGCGCATATACCATCACCGCCCAGCCGGACGGCACGCTTGCATCCATCGAAGTGCCGGATGAAAAGCTGACTCTGGCACTGCGGGACTTCCAGCCTTCCTAACCAATTTATAATACGGGAATCCGGCGCCATCTGGCGCCGGATTTTTTTGTGCATTCCCGCGGAAAGCTTTTGTGCAGTATATTCACTCGAACGAGAAGCAGAAAAGGAGAAAAAAGGCCACGCGTTACGTTTCATAAATGTAAAGACGCATGAAAAACATGATAAAGTCAAACATAGAAATAACGCTTTATTGATGTAACCGCCGGCAGAGGAAGAGAGGCTGTTTCCCGCTGCCGGCGAAAGGATGCCGCTATGAAGACGATACGATTTTTTGAAAACCGCAACATTGTTTCCAAACGGGTGAGGCTGGCGCGGCAGAGCCAGAAAATGAGCCAGCAGGATCTGGCCGCTCGCCTGCAAACAATGGGAGTCGGGATCGACCAGCAGGGGATCAGCAAAATCGAAAACAACCAGCGGATCGTAACCGATTATGAGCTGGTATGCCTGTGCAAGGCGCTGAGCCGTTCTTACGAATGGATGCTGGAGGATATCGACGCCTCGTTCAAGTGAAAATCATCCACAAATCCAGAAAGAGAAACAGAGAATGTAATTCACAAAAAAGCCGCAAACAGCAACATCCGCCGCACCCGGCCCCGGTGCGGCGGATGTATTCTTTTATTCGTAGCTTCGGATGCAGGCGATCACCCTGCCGAGGATGGAGAGCTCGTTTACGATAATCGGCGCGTAGCTGTCGTTCTCCGGCTGGAGGCGGAAACGGCCGTTCTCCTTATAAAAACGTTTTACCGTTGCCTCGTCTTCAATCAGCGCCACAACGATTTCCCCGTTGCGGGCAACCGGCGTTTTTTCCACCACAACGATGTCGCCGTCCAGAATGGCGGCGTTCACCATACTGTCGCCTTTCACACGCAGGGCGAAAAGCTCACGGCCCGAGGCCCTGGCAGCGGAGAAGGGGACATACCCTTCGATCTCCTCCACTGCGAGAATGGGCATTCCTGCCGTTACCACGCCCAGCACGGGCACGGAAACGGAAGGGTCTCCCGCCAGGCGGATGGAACGATTGAGCTTCGGATCGCGTGTGATATACCCCCGTTCCTCCAGCACACGGAGGTAGGTGTGCACGGTGGAGGTGGATTTGAGCCCCGTGGCTTCGCAGATCTCACGCACGGAGGGGGGCACGCCGTCCGTCACGCGGGAGCGGATATATTCGAGAATCTTCTTCTGGTAATCGTTCAGCGGTTTCATAAAAAAACCTCCCACAGGGAATTTTTCTATCTTTACTATACTATACCCGCCCTAAAAATGCAAACGTTTGTTTTGTGCTTTTTTATTCATCCGCCGGCGTTCCTGCGGAGAAGCAAAAAACAGGCTTTTGCAGGCGGGGTCTACGGAAAGAAACCGGCGGAATCTGACCCAGACCGGGGCGGTTCGGCAGCGGGTTCACATTTTCTTCACAATATTCATGAAATCGGTGGGATGTGTTAAAAAAAAGTTCATAACGCCGTAACAAAATTCCAAAGCCGCGGGGATATACTATAACTGTACTCAAGAGAGCGCATGGTAGCCGCACCATGCAGAGTACACTCTACCCTCCTCAAATTCCCTATGGGATACATGAACGTCTGCAGTGCCGCTGCAGGCGTTCATCCCATTTTGGGGGCTTTTTGCCGCCTTGGATTGATTTCCGGGCCGGAATGTGATAGGATAGGCGATACAGTCAGCGTACAATATGTTTTTGCGGAAGCCTGAGCAAGGGACTGTTGTGCGGTATGGTCATACGGCAGTATGGCTTGTGGCGTGCCGCGCGGTATCTGCCGTTCTTCCCGCGAAAAGCAGCCGCTGAAGGCGCATGGTATCCTGATTGTATGTATCGCCTATGCGAAAAGGAGGATATAAGCTATGCATTTGAAAAAATTGGCCGCGCTTTTGCTGGCCTTGTGCTTTGCCGTGTTCGCCTGTTCCTGCGGAGCTTCTCCGGATCCGAAAAACGCGGTATCCGCAGCGCTGGACGCACTCAAAGCCATGGATCTCGATACCGTCCGCCAGTATATGGATTATGACGGAATGATGAACGAATCGGAAGGCTCCGCTTCGGAAGAAACAGAGGAAATGAACCGCCAGATGTTTTCCCGCCTGAGCTATGAGCTTGGGGAAACGAAGGTGGATGGAGATACCGCCACCGTGCAGGCCAAGATCACGAATATGGATATGGCAAAGGTGATCCAGGCGTATTTCGATGAGCTTTACAATATGGCCGGCGATTCCGATGAAGACATCAGCGATGAGAAGATGGAGGAAGTGCTCCGGGAGATTTTAGGCCGGGAAGACAACGAAACGGTAACGAACGAAGTTCCCATCAAGCTTGCGAAGAAAGACGGCGGCTGGCAGATCCAGGCCACCGATGAGCTGGCGAACGCATTGACCGGCGGCTTTTTTTCGCTGGTCAACCAGATGGCGGAAACGTTCCTAACCCCCTCGCAGGAATAAGGGGAAAACAAAGAAAAAGCCATGGGCGGCGGAACGATCCGCGCCCATGGCTTTTTTGCACCGAAAGAAGTATCACTCGTCCATGCGGGTCAGGTTGTCTGCATAGTCGTACAGGCTCTCCACGGAATTTACGCCGTCTGCCCGTTCCTGCATAGCCTCCTGCACGTAGGAAGGGAGGCTTTCAAAATAAAGCCTGGCTTCCGTATCTTCCTGCACGAGCTGATGAAGGTCTTTGTATTTTTTCATAATCGTCTCACCTCAAACGTAGTATGAGATGAAACGGGGATGGGTATTCATAAAACAGAAGAACAGGCCGCAGGTTTTTGCGTGCGGCGGGCATCGAGAAGGGGCCTCGCCGCCCACCAGGCGTCCGCCAGCTTTGTGCGCATCCTCGCCTTGTGATAGATATGCAGCAGCTCGGCCATCGCGCAGAGCTTATCCGAAAGGTTCACCACATACGATTCCCGGTACCGCGGAAAGCGGAGCGTAAGAGGCCACATGTGCTTTACAATAATATCCCGTTCGAGACGGTTCAATTCAAACAGCCCGCTGGCTTTTTCGAGAGCCGCCCTCGGATGGGTAAAGCCGTGCAGGCCCTTGTGGCTGCCCTTCACCCGCCAGTCGTATAAAAACAGGTCGTGAAGCAGGCCGCCGCGGGCGGCAGAGGCATAGTTCAGGCGGAAAAAGCGGCAGATGAGAAAGCTCATATAAGAAACATAAAGGCTGTGTTCAAAGCAGTTTACATTCCCGTGCTGGGAAAATTTGCGCATTTGCTGGACCTCCGGCGTTTCCAGAAGGTCACCGATGCATTCGAGAAACTGAATGCGGCGGCTTTGGCTTTTCATAAACAAGGCTCCTTTTTGCAGGAAAAATGCGGTATTCTATACCAGATACGTCGTGTGAATGGCGCCATCGCCCGTCCCGCCGCTTAAGCGGCGAAGGGCATAAATCCAAGTATATAAATATTATACCACGCGGCCCATAGATTGAAAAAAGAAATTTTTGTAAGCCGGCAGTGATGCAAAAAATGCAGCCGGCGGGGCAAAAAGCAGTTTGCCGGGGTTGACTTCTCAAAACCGCAAGGTATAGTAAAGAAAGAGTAAACGTCCTTTCGCCGGATACGCGGCTATTTTTTGCGCAAGTGGTCTCTTCGAGGCCGCGGGCAGATTTTTAGGGTCGTGGCCGAGGGCGGCACACATGTGAATTTTATTGCGCATGCGGCGTTTCTCACGCCGTGCGCTGAGATTTTACGTCCGTTGCCCGTGCATCGCGCAACATGGATAGTTTATAGATTGCCGCAGGCATCTATAAAAAATCCGGCAGAAATACGGATTGTGGCAGGGAGATGCAGAACATGGAACGAATTTACGGCAGCATGGCGGAACTTATCGGCAATACGCCGCTTCTTGAGCTCAAAAATTTTGCGGCAAAGGAAAAGCTTCCGGCAAGGCTTCTTGCAAAGCTCGAATACCTGAACCCGGCGGGAAGCGTAAAAGACAGGATCGCCCTCGCCATGATCGAAGGCGCGGAGCAGAGGGGCCTTTTGAAGGAAGGCTCGGTCATCATCGAGCCGACGAGCGGGAACACGGGAATCGGCCTCGCAGCCGTTGCGGCTGTCCGGGGCTACCGTGTCATCCTCACGATGCCTGAAACAATGAGCTCGGAGCGGCGGAGCCTTTTAAAGGCTTATGGGGCGGAGCTCGTGCTGACCGACGGCGCAAAGGGGATGTCCGGTTCGATTGAAAAGGCGGAAGAGCTCGCGAGGGAGATACCCGGCGCGTTTATCCCCGGCCAGTTCGAAAACCCGGAGAACCCCGCGGCGCATTTTGCTTCCACCGGGCCGGAAATCTGGAAGGATACCGGCGGCAGGGTAGATGTTTTCGTGGCGGGCGTCGGCACGGGCGGCACGCTGACCGGCGTCGGGCGGTATTTGAAGCAGCAGAACCCGCAGGTTCGCATCGTAGCGGTGGAGCCTTCCGATTCCGCCGTGCTTTCCGGCGGCAAGGCCGGGCCGCATCCGCTGCAGGGGCTCGGCGCGGGCTTCGTCCCGAAAACGCTCGACCCGGCGGTTTATGACGAAATCGTTCCCGTCTCGGGGGAAGACGCTTACCGCACCGGGCGGAGCCTTGCCCGCACGGAAGGCATCCTCGCAGGGATTTCTTCGGGCGCGGCGCTCTTTGCGGCGGCGGAACTGTCCAAACGCCCTGAAAACGCAGGGAAAACGATTGTGGCGCTCTTGCCCGATACGGGCGACCGCTATCTTTCCACCCCGATGTTTGAATAGGCTTTCTGCGGAGATACCGGAACAAATGGCACAGGGAGGAATGCAGCTGTGATAGCTTCTGTTGAAAACAGGCGAAGCATCCGAAGGTATAAAAGCGCCGCGGTGCCGAAGAATTTGATCGAAGAAGTGTTGAAGGCGGGAGCGCTTGCCCCTTCCTCGAAGAACCGGCAGCCGTGGAAGTTTGTTGTGGTTTCGGGAGAAGCGAAGGAAAAAATGCTGGCCGCCATGCAGGAGGGGCTCAAAAGGGAAAAGGAAAGGGCTCTGCTTCCGGAAAGCAGCGGTCATCTTGGCGGCGCGGAACAAACCCTCCGCATCATGCGGGAGGCCCCGGTCGTTATCTGCATTGTCAATACGCTGGGGATCAGCCTTTTCCAGTCGCTTTCGGCAGAAGAGCGCGTGTATGAAATCTGCAATGTACAGTCCATCGGGGCGGCGATTGAGAACATGACGCTTACCGCAACGGAGCTGGGGCTCGGCAGCCTTTGGATATGCGATACCTTTTTTGCCTACGAGGAGCTCCAGAACTGGCTGAATACAGGAGGGGAGCTCGCCGCCGCGCTGGCACTCGGCTATGCGGACGAACAGCCGGGGGCGAGGCCCAGGAAACCGCTGCCCGGTATAGTTGAATGGAGAATATAAAAAAGAGGCCCCCGGGGGCCTCTTTTTTTGATGCTGTCTTATTTCTTTTCTAAAATATTCACATGCAGGGCTACGGTTTCGTTCGTATCCCACGCGGTGCCTTCGCCCGGGTCCACCTTTACTACCTTGCCTATTTCGGTGGAGCCGTCGTAGCTGCTGTACCGGCTGACCTTCTGATAACCGGCGGCGTTCAAAATGCTCACGGCTTCCTCGTAGGTCTTGCCCACGAGGCCGGAGGGAATGTTTGTATCCGCCGTCCCTTTGCTGACCGTCACCTTGATACTGGTGCCGGAAAGCATGGTCGTGCCCTCCTGAGGCTCCTGCGAGAGAATGGTGCCGGCGGGGTAATCGGAGCTGAACTGCTCCTCGCCTTTTTCAACGATGAAATCAGGATACATTTCCTTCAGCGCTTCTTCATCGAAGGTGATGCCGCGGAGGTCGGGAACCGCGGTTTCCACGCCTTGGGTCGCTTCCGCCGTGGTGGGCTCGGTGGTAGTCTCCGTTTCGCCCCCTGAGCCGAGGAATACGGCGCGGTAAATAAAGAAACCGATCGTTCCCGCTACCACCAGTGTGATGAGGGATGCGATGATCGTGAGCTTTATCACTTTTTTGCGGTCTGCAGGCTTTTTATCTTCGGAGTCTTTTTTCTTTGCATCCTTTTCCGCTTTTTTCACCGGAGCCTGCACGGCGGCGGTCACGGAAGGAGCTCCGGCGAGCTCGCTGCGGAATTCCTCCACCGTCTGGGTGCGGTCGGCGGGATAGATCTGCAGCGCGTTTGCAAGGGCGCTGAGCACATGGGTGGGCAGCGTCTCTGCCACACGCGCGGGCACGATCAGCTTATCGTTGATCACGCGCTGCTCGGCGGCCGGCGGTACCGTGCCGATCAGGCAGCGGAAAATGGCGGCGGCCAGGGCGTAGATATCCGTCCAGGAGCCGATGCCGTATTGGAGCTCATACTGTTCCACGGCGCTGTAGCCCGCGTAAAGCTGGGCGGGCAGAACGCCGCCCGCGGTGCGGGTATCGGTGAGGCAGAATTCAGTGAGACGGAGCCTGCCGTCTTCACAGATCATCAGCGAATCGGGCGAAATCCCACAGTGGAAAATACCGGCGCGGTGCAGGGAATCCACCGTGGAAAGCAGCGGCATAAACAGGGAGCGGACCTTTTCCCAAGGCATGGTCCCGCCGTTTTCCAGCAGGAAGCTGTGCAGGGAAACGCCCAGCGTGTATGCGGAAATGGTGTATGCCGTGCCGTTTTCTTCGAAAATATCATACGTGGGGTAAATGCCGGGCAGCTCCCGCAGGCGCGCGAGGGAGCGGGAAAGGGCGAGGAAATCCTCCTTCGCCTGGGCGAAGGACGCTTCTTTTCCCGGCAGGATATAAACGGAGCCGCCGGCCGCGCGGCCGCACAGGCTCTGCGGGAAAAACTCCTTGATGAGAATAGCGGAGGCTTCGTGGGTATCGTACCCGATATACATGGCGATTTCCGAATTCATTTTGATTTCCCGGCCAACGAGATACCGCCCTTCGAGCAGCGTCCGCAGGGAAAGGCCGGAGGAGTTTTCGGAAACGCCGTCAAACCCGCAGAAGGGGCAGGGGCCTTCCTCCTCCTTTTCGTGGAAACAGCCAAAACAGAGACGATCGATATTCATGCTGTGCAGCACCTCACTTATCATTGTGCGCTGTTTCCCACCGCCGGGAAAGCGGCGGGAACGCCGGCAAACAGATAAACCAAACCATACTAATTAATATACCAATACCGGCGGACAAAGTCAAGAAATTACAAAGCCGCGGCGCTTTTTCGCTCTTAGTTTGACCTTTTTCCGCAGATAGGGTATACTGAAATCAGACCCTTATTTTATTTTTTAGAAAGAAGGCGGCAGGTATGGCAGCGGTAAAGGAATATGTGCTCCGGACGGAGCGCGAAGGGTTTTACGACATCACCGCCCAGGTTACGCAGGCGGTAACGGAAAGCGGCGTGGAAGACGGCATGGCCTTTATTTACTGCCCGCATACCACTTCCGCCATTACGATTACCGAAAACACGGATGAAAACGTGAACGGCGATATCCTCATGAGCATGGAGCGGGCCTTCCCAGACTATAAGGATTTCAGGCACCGGGAAGACAACGCCTTTGCCCATGTGAAGTCCAGCATGATGGGCTCCCAGCTTTTTGTGATTGTAGACGCCGGCTGGCCCCTGCTCGGCCCCTGGCAGGCGGTTTATTTCGTAGAATTCGACGGCCCGCGCGAGCGCCATTTTTATGTGAAGGTCATGAGCGACCCGCACATGGAAAAATTCCCGGAGCCGGAGGAAAAAATTGAAGAATAGTGGTTGACATTTTTGCAGCGCGTGAGTATACTGATATCAAATGCAGTGATGGAAACGGCACTGCCAGGAGTCCCTTTTCCAGAGAGCCGGCGTTTGGTGCAAGTCCGGCAGAGGGAAGGCAAGCGCAGATCATTCCGGAGCAGATGTGCTGAAGGCAAAAAGCGTTTAAGCGCATTCGTTCGCCGCGTTAAGGCAGCCGGGCTGTTGGGCCTTGGAAAAGCGGGCGGTTTTCCGTCAAAATGGGTGGTACCACGGGTGAATGCATTTGCAGCTCGTCCCAGAGTTTCTGGGGCGGGCGTTTTTTATTGCTTCGCAATAAAAAACGGCCCATGGCCTTGAAGTCCGCGCGGTGCCGGGTCAAAGCAAAATTGATTTTTTCCGGATTCCGCCGCTTGGGCACAGTACAAAAGCCGGTATTTTGAGAGGGCAGTGGCCCTGACCAATATAGAATCGGAGGTAGTCGTTATGGAACCGAAAATTATGGAAATTGCGGAACGCATCCGCGCTCTTCGCGAGATCCTCGAGATCGGCACGGAGGAAATGGCGCGCGTCACAGGGGTTTCAGAGGAGGAATACCGCGCGCTGGAAACGGGGGCGCAGGATTTTTCCTTCACCTTCCTGTATGCCTGCGCCGAACGCTTCGGCGTGGATATGGTGGAGCTTCTCACGGGCGAAAATCCGCACCTGAGCAGCTATACGGTGGTGCGCCGGGGCGAGGGCCTGCCCATCAAGCGCCGCCGCGGCTTCCACTATTTCCATCTGGCGCCCCGCATCAAAAATAAGATATCGGAGCCCTTCCTGGTGGAAGCGCCCTTTGATGAAGCGGTGCAGAACGAGCCCATTCCGCTTTCCGCCCACGAGGGGCAGGAGATGGATTATATCTTAAAAGGCCGCATGAAGTTCGTGTATGAAACCCATACCGAGATCCTCGGGCCGGGAGACTGCGTGTATTACGATTCCGGCAAGGGCCACGGCATGATCGCGACCGGCGGGGAAGCCTGCGAGTTTCTGGCGATCGTTATGAAAAAAGCGGATTGACGGAGGAATCAAGACAATGCTTAACATCAACGAAAGATTTGTGGAGGAAGGGTACGACGAACACGGCGTACTGAATTATTATAAACTGAAATATCCCGAAACCTTCAATTTTGCCTACGATATTTTCGACGAGATCGCAGACGCCGAGCCCGGCCGCCGGGCCATGATCTGGACGAACGACAAGGGCGCGGAGCATATTTTCACCTATGGGGAGTTAAAAGAGATCAGCGACCGCACCGCCGCCATGTTCCAGCGCCACGGCATCCGCAAGGGCGATATGGTCATGCTGGTGCTCAAGCGCCATTACCAGTTCTGGTTCTGCATGCTGGGCCTGCAGAAGCTCGGCGCGGTAGCCATTCCCGCCACCAATCTGCTCACGAAGAAGGACTATGTTTATCGCTTCAACGCGGCGAGCGTCAAGGCCATCGTCTGCACGGCGGAAGGGGAAGCGGCAGACCATGCGGATGCCGCCATGAGCGAATCGCCCACCGTGGCAAAGAGGTTCATCGTGCATGGGGCGAAGGAAGGCTGGCTCGATTTCGATGCGGAGCTGAGCGCTTCCCCGGCGGAATTTGAGAAGCCGGAAACCAGCTCGCACGACGCCATGCTGCTTTATTTCACCTCCGGCACGACCGGCCAGCCGAAGATGGTGCTGCACGAGAATACGTATGCGCTCGGCCACCTGTTCACCGCCAAGCACTGGCACAACATTAGGCCGGACGGCGTCCATCTCACCATTTCAGACACCGGCTGGGGCAAGGCGGTATGGGGCAAGCTTTACGGCCAGTGGACGATGGAAAGCTGCGTTTTCGTGTATGACCACGATAAATTCAAGCCCTCCGAGATCCTCCCGCTGTTTGCGAAATACCACATCACCACCTTCTGCGCGCCGCCCACCATGTTCCGCTTCTTCATCCGTGAGGACCTTTCCAAATACGATCTTTCTTCGCTCACCTATGCAAACATCGCAGGCGAGGCGCTGAACCCGGAGGTCTACCGCTTATTTTATAATGCAACAGGTCTGAAGCTCATGGAGGGCTTCGGCCAGACCGAAACTACCTGCCTCATTGCCAATTCGGTGAATATGGAGCCGAAGCCGGGCTCCATGGGCAAGCCTTCGCCGCAATACGATGTGGATATCGTGGATGAAAACGGCAAAAGCTGCCCGCCCGGCGAAACCGGGGAAATCGTGGTCCGCACAGAAGGGGAAATCCCCTGCGGCCTCTTCCGCGGCTATTACCGCGACGAGGAAAAGACGAAGGAGGCCTGGCACGACGGCCTCTATCACACCGGCGACACCGCCTGGAAGGATGAAGACGGCTATTACTGGTATGTGGGCCGTGTGGACGACGTTATCAAATCCTCCGGCTACCGCATCGGGCCGTTTGAGATCGAGAGCGTGCTCATGGAGCACAGCAGCGTGCTGGAATGCGCCATCACCGGCGTGCCGGATGAGGTGCGCGGCTTTGTGGTAAAGGCGACGATCGTGCTCAATAAGGGCTACACGCCGTCTGAGGAGCTCAAAAAAGAGCTGCAGGATTATGTGAAGCACCAGACCGCGCCCTATAAATACCCGCGTGTGATCGAATTTGTGGAGGAGCTTCCGAAAACCATCAGCGGAAAAATCCGCCGCGCGCAGATTAGGAAGGACGATTCGCAGAGAAACTGATTCGAAACGCCGCCGCTCTTGCCGCCGGCGAAAACATTTTTATCCGGCTTTCGAGACCGCCATAGGGGCGCCCAATAGGCGCCCGCTTTTCCCTATGCGCTCCCGCCCGGTCTTTCCGCAGGCCGGCAATTCTGTTTTTGTCCGCCCCTGCGCAATGGAAGGGTTCTAAGACGAGAACGATATGAAAAAATAGCGAATCCCAATTTGGCAAGGCGATTCATCATTACCGCTTTCCGGCCAAAGCGGCTCCGGCCTCTTGCGCCGGCGGCGTTTTTCCGAGACTAAAACAGAAACTGGGAGATGAAAAACATGAGCATTGCATTCGTTCCGGTCACCACGGCGGAACAGGTAACCGAGTTGTGCGCCCTGGCGCGGGAAATATGGGAGGAGCACTTCACGCCGATCATCGGAGAGAGCCAGGTGGAATATATGCTTTTGAAGTTCCAGTCTGTTCCCGCAGTTACGGCACAGCTGGAGAGGGGCTACCGTTACTTCCTTTTCAAAGAGGAAGGGGAAACAGTAGGATACACCGGTATAGAGGGGCAGGAGGGCAGGCTGTTTTTGAGCAAGCTTTATATCCGCCGGGAAAGCCGGGGGAAGAAATACGCCTCCCGTGCGGTTCAGTTCCTGTACGGCCTGTGCCGCGAGGAAGGGCTTTCTTCCATATGGCTCACCGTAAACCGGCATAACGACCGTACGATCGCCATTTATAAGAAGCTCGGCTTTGCCGTGACCCGCGAACAGGTGACCGATATCGGAAACGGGTTCGTGATGGATGATTATATCATGGAAAAGCCGGTGGAAGCAGAACCGGAATAACGTGAAATCGGCTCCAAAAGCAGCAGCCTTCAAACGAAATGTCTGCTGCTTTTTTGTGCTTCGTTATCGGGCCGTCTGGAACGGCAGGACCGCCTCGCAGAATCAGCAAAAGCGCCTGTGTGATTAAAATTCACACAGGCGCTTCTTTCTTGCGGGCAATCACGCAGGAGTCTATAGCGAATATATTCAGCCGTTGACTTTTGGGTTGCGTGATATTAATATTATATTATGGGTTGCAAAAGAGAGGTGAATCATTTGCCCCAGAAAAAGAAGATGGGCCGTCCCACCGATAACCCCAAAGATACTTCTATCCATGTGCGGCTGGATGCTGAATGTGTAGAAACGCTGAAACAGTATTGCATTCAGGAAAACGTCGGCAGAGCAGAAGCCGTTCGAAGGGGAATTATCGGGTTAAAGGATAAGCTCGTCAAAAAATGAAAGGAAGCGGCGCACACTCCACAAAGTCAACACCGCTTCCCCACACCGACAAATGCCCAAAAGGCAAATGCAGCATAAATAGGATACCATATGCCGCCTTTCCTTTCAAGCGTTTGCCGGAAAACAAAAAAAGGAGA
>CAUBKG010000058.1 GCA_958436475.1 uncultured Clostridia bacterium | reverse complement strand
TATCAAGGGAATTTTATCTTCCAAAACCGGTTTCTCCCTATCGCGCGTCAGCCTACTTGTGCTGAAAAAATTTTTTATCCCAGATATGGTATTTTTCTAGGTATAAAATGAGGCGCTTTTCTTTTTGTTCTTTTGTCTTTTCCCGCGTGGATTTCTGTTGAAAAATTAAGGCTTTTGTGATAAAATTTAAGATAGTAACCGAGTTGGCAGAGGGTCATGAAACTCCCTGCCTTTTCTTCATATAACGGCGGTTTGCCGCTTTTTGCACCATCTTTCTTGGAGGACGAAACAAACATGGAATCATTCAGCGAGGTCTGGAAAGCCGTATGCGATCACTGCATCGAAAACGGCTCGATCAATACCGTGGGATACAACACCTGGCTCAGCGCCATGAAGCCCATCAAAATGGAAAACGGCGTGGCCACTTTTTCCGTGCGCGTCAGCTTTCAGCGCACCACCATCGAGCAGAATTATTTCAGCAAGCTCCTTCCCGCCTTTGAAGAGATCGTCGGGTTCCCCGTACAGATCCACATCGTATCGGAGGATGAGCAGCCCGTCGTTTCCCCCGAAAAGGCGGCTCTCACCAAAAATCTCAAAAAGAGCTACGACCAGGCAAAATACGAATATACCTTCGATACCTTCATCGTGGGCGCTTCCAATAAATTTGCGCACGCGGCGGCCCTCGCCGTTGCTTCCAACCCCGCCAACGCCTACAATCCCCTCTTCATTTACGGCAACTCCGGGCTCGGAAAAACCCATTTGCTCAAAGCCATCCACGCGGAGATTCTGAACAATAAGCCGGACTGCGTCATCATCTATACGAAGGGCGAGGAATTCACGAGCCAGTTTATCAGCTCGCTCGGCAACGGCACCGCCTCCACCTTCCAGGAAAAATACCGCATGGCGGACGTTCTCCTCATCGACGATATCCAGTTCATCAGCGGCAAAAAGGAAACACAGGTCTCCTTCTTCCATATCTTCGAAAAACTATATGAGGACCATAAGCAGATCGTCCTGACCTCCGACCGGCCTCCGCGCGAAATCCAGGCGCTGGACGAACGCCTCCGCTCCCGCTTCGAATGGGGCCTCGTGGCGGACATCGCTCCCCCCGATTTTGAAACCCGCTTCGCCATCGTCAAGCGCAAGGCCGACCTGCTCGATATCGAGCTGAGCGACGATGTCATCAATTTCATTGCAAATAAGCTCAAAACGAATATCCGCCAGCTCGAGGGCACAGTCAAGCGCCTCAAGGCCTACCAGACGCTCGAAAACCGCAAGCCCTCCCTTCAGCTTGCACAGACCGCCATCCGCGATATGCTGACCGACGTGAATCTCGTCATCAACGACGACGATATCATCATGGAGGTGGCGCGCACCTTCAACGTCACCCCGGCGGACATCGTCTCGAAAAAGAGGCAGTCTAATATATCCCTCGCGCGTCAGGTGACCATCCATGTGATGAAGGAGGTTTCCCAGCACACGCTCAAAACCATCGGCGAGGTGCTCGGCGGGAGAGATCATTCCACCATCATCTATTCCAACCAGCAGGTGGAGGAAATGATGAAGCGGGACCCCACCTTCAAGGCCACCGTGCAGGATATCATCACAAACCTCAAACAGGATATGTAATGTCCCCCGGTTGCAGGAGTTTACATAAATCATCCTTTTTTCCACAGAGTTTTCCCTTTTCCACACTTCTTTTTCCACCCTTTCCACCTGGAAAAAAATGGCCTGCAACATTTTCCTCTCTTTTTTCACAGCAAATCCACAATGGAAAACGCTCCTTTTCCAGCCGGAAAGCGGATAAAAGAAATTTTAAACATTTCCACAGCCCTTATTATTACTATTATAATTTATAGATATCTTACTCTTTGTTTTTTGGAGGACGAAAATGAAATTCACACTGAATCATCAGGAATTATGCGAAGCCGTGTCGATTGTTTCCCGGGCGGTTTCTGCAAAGTCTTCTCTTCCCGCTCTCGAGGGAATTCTGATCCGGGCGGAGGAAAACGGCAAGGTCTTTTTTGCAGGCTATGACCTGGAAATGGCCATCACCACCGAGGCGGAAGCGAGGGTCGCGGAAGCGGGAAGCGTTGTGGTAAACGCCCGCCTCATTTCCGAGATGGTCCGCCGCATGAACGCCGACCACGTCAGCATCGAAACCGATGAAAACAATATGGCGCAGATCAAATGCGGCAATTCGGAATTTTCCATCATCGGCATTTCGGCGCTCGAATATCCGGAAATCCCGCCGATCGACAGTGAAAACCAGATTTCTCTCTCCCAGGCCATGCTCAAAAGCATGATCCATCAAACGCTGTTTGCCGTGGCGGTGAGCGATACAAAGCCGGTGCAGAAGGGAACCCTGTTTGAAATTACGGATTCCTTCATCCGCCTCGTTTCGGTGGACGGCTTCCGGCTCGCCATGCGCACCGAGCCTGCCCGCTGCGAAAACAATATGAAATTCGTAGTTCCGGGCAAAACGCTTTCGGAAATTGCAAAGCTTTTGGGAGATACGGAGGAGGAAATCCTCATCCATATCGGCAAGCGCCACATTCAGTTCACCATCGGCGGGTATCAGATCTGCTCCCGCCTTTTAGACGGCGAGTTTTTAAATTACCGCGCCAATATCCCGCGCACCTGCACCTCTATTTCCACCGTGAAAACGAGCGATTTCATCAGCGCGGTGGAGCGCGTTTCCCTCATTATAAGCGACCGTGCGCTGAGTCCTGTTCGCTGTGAATTCGATGAGAGGAGCATCCGCATCTTCTGCAACACCGCTATGGGCAAGGCCAACGATGTGGTGGAAGCGGGCATGGAGGGAGACCCGGTGGAGATTGCATTCAATAATCGTTATATGTTGGACGCCCTGCGTGCTTCCGGAAGCGACGAAGTGAAGATCGAACTCAGCGGTTCCTTCTCCCCGATGAAGATCATTCCGGTCGAAGGGGAAGAGTTTTTATTCCTGATTCTTCCTGTGAGGATCCGCAATGAAATCTGAGAAAATAGCCTTTTCCACGGAATTCATCAAACTGGATTCCTTTTTGAAATACGCGGGCGCGGTGCAGACCGGCGGCCACGCGAAGCTGCTCGTGCAGAATGGCGAGGTCCTGGTAAACGGCGAAATATGCACGATGCGGGGCAAAAAGATTCGCCCGGGAGACACGGTCGAGCTCCATGGCGTGCTGTATGAGGCGGTTTCTTCATGATCGCGCAGCGGCTTTCCCTCCGGGGCTTCCGCAATCTCCGGGAAACGTCCCTTTCCTTTTCGGAAGGGGTGAACGTTTTTTATGGAGACAATGCGCAGGGAAAAACAAATCTCCTCGAAGCAATCTGGATGTTTACCGGCGCGAGGAGCTTCCGCACGCCGCGGGAAAAAAACCTCATTGCCTTCGGCCGGGAGCAGGCCGCTTTGCGACTCTCTTTTTCTTCCTATGGAAGGGAGCAGGAGGCGGAAATTACCTTCGGGGAAAAAAAGTCTGTTCTCCTGAACGGGGTCAAGCTTCGCTCCTCCTCTCAGCTCGGTGAAAGCTTCAAAGCCGTGGTGTTCGCGCCGGGTCATCTTTCCCTCGTGAAGGACGGCCCGCACAACCGCCGCCGCTTTCTGGACGGCGCGCTGGGCGTGATAAAGCCGCATTACCGCGCGCTCCTTTCCTCTTATGGAGAAGCGGTCGCCAACCGGAACGTCCTGCTCCGGGATATCCGATTTCATTCGGAGCTGCTTCCCATGCTGGAGGTTTACGACCGTCAGGCGGCGGCAAACGGCGCGCGCATCCTGCGTATGCGCCGGCAGTATGTGGAGGCGCTCGGGCGCTTTGCGGGCGAAATATACGAGGGCCTTTCCGGAGGCCGTGAACGGCTGGCTGTTTCTTATTCTTCGGAAATAGAAGGAGAGGGCGTGGAAGAATATCTTCTCTGCCTCAAAAATCATTTCGAGGAAGACCTGAAAAACGAATCGACCGGCGCCGGCCCCCATCTGGACGATATCCTTCTCACGCTGGACGGTATCCCCGCCAGGGATTTCGCCTCCCAGGGGCAGCAGCGTTCCATTGTGATCGCCCTGAAGCTGGCCGAAGCCGCCATGCTCCGGCAGGCAACCGGCGAAATGCCCGTTGCCCTTTTCGACGATGTGATGAGCGAGCTCGATTACGAGCGCCGCAACTACATCTTGAATCATATCGAGGGGTGGCAGGTCTTCATCACCTGCTGCACGGAGGAGATCTTAGGTGGGCTTGGAAGAGGCTCTCGGTTTCTCATCAAAGCCGGCACGGTTTCGCCGGAGGGAAAGGATTAAGCTATGTATCTTCATTTGGGTGTGCATACGGTGGTTTCCATGAACGATGTGATCGGTATTTTCGATATGGATACATCCACTGTGGAGAAAAACACGCGCGATTATCTCGCCCGCGCTGAAAAAGAAGGGGACGTAATCAACGTTTCCATGGAGCTGCCGAAATCCTTCGTGGTGTGCCGGAGCCCCTTGAAAAAAAGCGGGCGGGTGGTTTATATTTCGCAGATATCCACCGCCACGCTCCTTCGCCGCAGTGAATATATCGAATCCATTTCCAATATACGGGCCGCAAAAAAATAACGCGGCGTAAGGGCCGGTGTTCCGCGGGGAAATCCGGCCAGGAAAGGCTTTTATTTCTACTTTGGAGGTCGTAACAATGGATCAGAATCCGAATCTAACCGTTTCCCCGGAGGAAACGTATGACGCTTCGCAGATACAGGTGCTTGAAGGCCTGGAGGCCGTGCGCAAGCGCCCCGGCATGTACATCGGTTCCACGGGGGAAAGGGGCCTCCACCACCTGGTTTATGAAATCGTGGATAACTCCATCGACGAAGCCCTCGCCGGCTTCTGCGACCATATCGAGGTGGAAATCCGCGAAGGGGATATCATTGCGGTAACCGATAACGGGCGCGGCATTCCCGTGGGCATCCAGGAAAAGGTGGGCATCCCCGCGGCTACGGTCGTGTTCACCGTGCTGCACGCGGGCGGCAAGTTCGGCGGCAGCGGATATAAGGTATCGGGCGGCCTGCACGGCGTGGGCGCTTCGGTCGTGAACGCCCTCTCCGAATGGATGGAGGTCGAAATCAAAGACGGTAAAAACGTTTACCGCCAGCGGTTCGAATACGGCAACATCGTCTCTGACCTCGCAAAGGGCGAAGCCGCCTCGGAAACGGGAACAAAGGTCATCTTCAAGCCCGACCCTTCCATTTTCACCGATACCACCCATTTCGATTATGACATACTCCTCGCGCGCCTGCGCGAGCAGGCCTTCCTGAACGCGGGCATCCGGATCACGCTTTCGGATCTCCGGGAGGAGAGCCGGGAGGAGGAAACGGGCGAGTCCCCGGGAGAGACCCTCTGCTATGAAGGGGGCATCCGCAGCTATGTGGAATATCTCTTAAAGCGCCGCGGCCAGCAGCCCCTTCATCCGGACGTGATCTATATTTCCTCGAACGACGGCGAAACCAGCGCCGAAATAGCCCTGCAGTATAACGACAGCTATAATTCCAACATCGTCTCCTTTGCAAACAATATCCACACGATAGACGGCGGCACGCACGAAACGGCCTTCAAAACCTCCATCACGCGCGTGTTCAACAACTATGCCCGAAAGTTCAATTTCCTCAAGGAGAACGACAATAATCTGAAGGGCGAAGACCTGCAGGAGGGCCTCACCGCCATCATCAGCGTAAAGCTGAAGGACGCGCAGTTTGAAAGCCAGACCAAATCGAAGCTCGGAAACACCTTCATCGGCACCATCGTTTCCCAGCTGATGACCGATAAGCTCATGACCTATCTCGAGGAAAATCCCTCCACGGCGAAGATCATCCTCGATAAGGCCATCGGCGCCGCCAAGGCCCGGGCCGCCGCACAGAAGGCCCGCGAGCTCGCGCGCCGCGCCACCGGCCTTTCAAAGGTTCGCATGCCCGAAAAGCTGGCCGACTGCATCAGCACCGATGTGGAAAGCACCGAGCTTTATATCGTTGAGGGGGATTCCGCCGGCGGCTCCGCCATCCTCGGGCGGGACCGCAACACCCAGGCCATCCTTCCGCTGTGGGGCAAGATGATCAACGTCGAAAAGGCCCGCATTGACCGGGTCTATAACAACGATAAGCTCCTTCCCGTAGTCATTGCCCTCGGCACCGGGCTCGGGGAAGACTTTGATATTTCAAAGCTGCGGTACGGCAAAATCTTCATCATGGCCGATGCCGATGTGGACGGCTCGCATATCCGCACTCTTCTCCTCACCTTCTTCTTCCGGTATATGCGGCCGCTCATCGAAAACGGCAACATTTACATTGCCCAGCCCCCCCTCTTCAAGCTCAGCAAGGGTAAAACCGTTCACTATGCGTTCAGCGATGAAGAGAGGGACCAATATATCGCCGAAATGGGCGGGAACGTGAACATCCAGCGGTATAAGGGTCTCGGTGAAATGGACCCCGAGCAGCTTTGGGAAACCACGATGGACCCGGAATACCGCACCATTCTGAAGGTCGAGATGGAGGACGCCCAGGCGGCCGACGAAATCTTCACGATCCTCATGGGGGACGAGGTGGAGCCCCGCCGCGAGTTCATTGAGAAAAACGCGCGCTATGTGAAGAATCTGGACGTGTAAGCGTTTAAATAACGGTGAAAGGCAAGGGAACAGCATTGCAGGAAGAAAAAAACCCGAAACGGGAAGAGGCGGCCGAAGAAACGCCGCAGGAAGCCCCGCAGCCGGAAGCGGAACATATCACGCCGGAAGGGGAAGCCGCCGCCGCATCTTACCGGCTTTCGGAAGAAGAAATAAGAGAATCGCTTTATGCGGCCGGCTTTTTAAAGAAAACCCTTGTGGGGGACATCATCAAAACCGCGCTCCTGCTGCTTCTCTGCTTTGTGTTTGCACAGCAGTATTTTATATCCTCCAAAAATTACGGCATGGGTATTTTCCTCATCGCCGTCTGCATAGCGGTGGGCATTGCCGTGTGGATCCTGCCCGGCAAAAAGCGGGATATCGCGGCGGAAAAGGCCAAAACCGCGGAGCAGGTCTCCCTTGCCGTTTATGAAAATCTCCTCGTATACGAAACGGGGGAAGCCCGCAGGGAATACCCCTTGAACGGCGACTGCGCCTTGCTGTGCAAAGACGATATGCTGCTGTTTTTCGCCACAGGAGGCCGGCTGATCGTGATTCCGGGCCGCGCTTTTTCCTCCCCGGAGGATTGGGAACGAGCCAAATCCCGGCTGACCGAAGGCACCCACCCGCGAGCGGTATAAGCCGCGCGGAAACGAAAAAAGAAAACCCGGCAGCCCGCTTTCCGGCGGAACGGGCCGCGGATTTTATTTCTTAGAACCCCGCCGGAGAAATGGTGGTTTTTCCTATGAGCATACAAGAACATAAGGTACAGCCGGTCGAGCTGGTGCGGGAAATGAAAAAATCCTATCTGGATTATTCCATGTCCGTTATCGTGGGCCGCGCGCTTCCCGACGTGCGGGACGGCTTAAAGCCCGTCCACCGGAGGATCCTCTATACCTATCATGAAGACAATCTCGGGCCGGACAAGGCTTACCGCAAGTGCGCAGACACCATCGGTAAGGTTCTCGGCCGTTACCATCCGCACGGCGACGCTGCGGTATACGATTCCATCGTGCGCCTCGCGCAGGATTTCTCCATGCGCTATATGCTGGTGGACGGCCACGGCAACTTCGGCTCGGTGGACGGCCACCCCGCCGCCGCTTACCGTTATACGGAATCCCGCATGAGCAAGATCGCCACCGAAATGCTCACGGATATTGATAAGGAAACGGTCGATTTCATCCCGAACTACGACGACCGCCTCAAGGAGCCGGTCGTGCTGCCCAGCCGCTTCCCGAATTTGCTCGTGAACGGCTCGGTCGGCATCGCGGTCGGTATGGCGACCAACATCCCACCGCACAACCTCCGCGAAACGATCGATGCCGTCTGTGCCCTGATCGATGATCCGGACGCCGGGCTCGATGAGCTCATGCAGTATATCAAGGGGCCGGATTTCCCCACCGGCGGCATCATCATGGGCCGCGCGGGCATCCGCGCCGCTTACGCCACCGGCCGCGGCAAGCTCCTTGTGCGCGGACGCGCGGAGATCGAGGAAGGAAAGCACAACCGCTACCGCATCGTTATCACCGAAATCCCCTATATGGTCAATAAACGGAACCTCATCAAGAGCGTCGTCCAGCTGGTGGACGACAAGCGCATCGAGGGGATCGACGATATCGTGGACCATACGAGCCGCGAGGGCATGCGCATTGTGATCGACCTGAAGGCGGGCGCGAACCCTCAGGTGGTTTTAAACCAGCTCTATATGTATACCCAGCTGCAAACCACCTTCGGCGTAATCATGCTGGCGCTGGTGAACGGCCAGCCGCGCGTGCTGACCTTAAAGGAAATGCTGATGCATTACCTCCGGTTCCAGGAGGAGATCATCACCCGGCGCACGGAGTTTGAGCTCCGCCGGGCCCGCGAGCGCGCGCATATTTTAGAGGGCCTCAAAATCGCGCTCGATTTTATCGACGAGGTCATCAGGATCCTGCGCTCCTCCAAAACCATCCCCGAGGGCAAGGAGGCCCTGATGACCCGCTTCGGGCTGGATGATATCCAGGCCTCCGCCATCGTCGCCATGCGCCTCGGCCAGCTCACCGGGCTGGAGAGGGAGAAAATCGAAGAAGAGCTCGCGACTTTACGCGCCAAGATCGAGGAGCTCACCGGCATCCTGGCCGATGAAGGCAAGATTTTCGCCATTATCAAGGAAGAGCTTCAGAGCATCCGCGACCGCTTTGGAGACGACCGACGCACAGAGATCACCGCCGTTACCGGCGAAGTGGATATCGAAGACCTGATTCCCGAGGAGGAATGCGTGCTCACGCTCACCTCCCTCGGCTATATCAAGCGCCAGCCGATGGATACCTATAAGACCCAGCGGCGCGGCGGGCGCGGGCTCATGGGCATGACCCGGCGCGAAGAAGACTTCGCCGAGTATATGTTCGTGTGCTCCAGCCACGATTATATCATGCTGTTCACGAACCACGGCAAGGTTTACCGCCTCAAGTGCTACGAGGTACCGGAAAGCAGCCGTACCTCCAAAGGGATGAACATCGTCAACCTCATCCCGCTGGAGCAGGATGAAAAGGTGACGGCGCTCATCAAGGTGAACAATATGGAAGACGGCAAGTACCTCTGCATGGTCACGCGCAGCGGCATCATCAAGAGGACCCTGCTTTCCTCCTTCAATAACGTGCGCAAGAGCGGACTGATCGCCATCCACCTGGACGAGGGCGACGAGCTTTGCTGGGTGCGCATGACGACCGGCGAAAACGAGCTGATGGTGGCAACCAAAAAGGGCATGGCCATCCGCTTCCGTGAGGAGGACGCGCGCTGCGTGGGCCGTACCGCCCGCGGCGTGAAGGCCATCCAGCTCGGAGAGGACGATGAAGTGGTCGGGATGTCCGTCCTGCGGGAGGGGGGCCGCGTGCTCACCGTGACTGAAACGGGCTACGGCCGCCTGAGCGAGATTTCCGATTACCGCATCCAGTCCCGCGCGGGCAAGGGCCTCATGAATTACCGCGTGGAGAAGTTCGG
Source organism: uncultured Clostridia bacterium (assembly GCA_958436475.1). Classification (GTDB taxonomy): domain Bacteria; phylum Bacillota; class Clostridia; order Oscillospirales; family Acutalibacteraceae; genus CAUBKG01. Next base: position 2,473 of record CAUBKG010000058.1, on the reverse strand, counting down.
CGATGTGGCCGGCATCAAGGTGATCGATGAGGACGACGATATCATCCTCATCAGCTCAGACGGTATCATCATCCGCATCCCCGCGGAGGAAATTTCCACCTTTGCCCGGCCGGCCAAGGGCGTGCGCGTGATGCGCGTGAGCGAGGGCGAAAAGGTCGTTACCCTGGCAAGGGCCCCGCACGAGGAAGAAAAGGAAGAGTCTTCCGGGGAGGAAGGCGCAGCAGACGCCCCGGCGGAAGAGCCGGAGGAAGAACCGGCAGAAGAATAATTTTTACGATAAAAGCGCGGCAGAGGGTGGAAATCCAGCTGCCGCGCCTGGCTTTTTACAGGAGGAAAACCGGAATGGAACCCATTTTTGCGTTTGATACGGTTTATACGGAAAACACGTTGAAAAAAGCAAACAAGGCGGTCTTTGGAAAAGGGATCGCCCTTGCTGCACACTCCGTAAGGAGGGTGCAGCAGTTTTATTCGCCTTACGGCGAGTGATATTGTCTTATGACAGTTATATTGCTTCGCAGTTTTATTGTGCTTCGCACCGTTATAGGGCGAATAAAATAAAACTGAAGCCGCAAGGCTTCAATATAACTTTTGATTTATCAAAAATATTACTCTGTGCTTGTCACAGAATAAAGCTTGAATAAATATATGATTTTAATTATAATGTGCTTGAGGTAATAAGTTTGGCTGACAGTGTATTGAGAGATAAATCTAAAAACTTTGCAAAAGATATTGTATTCTTATGCAGAGAAATAAAATCAAATTTTAAAGAAGCGGTATTGGTTAACCAGCTGCTTCGCTCAGGTACTTCTATTGGTGCTAATATACACGAGGCACAGTATGCACAAAGCAAAAAGGATTTTATTTCTAAACTTGAAATTGCTCAAAAAGAATGTTATGAAACGGAATATTGGCTACAACTGCTTTTTGAAACAGGCTGTATGAGTGAAAGCAAGTACAAAGCAATACAAAATGATTGCGGCGCTATCAGAAGAATGTTAATAGCATCACTAAAAACAATTAAGTCAAAATAAAGGTATAACCCACTATGACACTTTCAAAACCGAAAGATGACATAGCGGGTTTTCTCTATAAATATGAAGGTTGTTTAATTCTTATCATAGAATTACCGTTTTTATAACTCAGTAAGCATACCATTTTCAAAATAATATATATTCTCTCTTTTGTATCCGTACTTTGATCTTGGAACGCTAATATGTGGCTCGAATGTAAAAAGAGATACATCTCCCAATCGGGTTGTGTTGCCTTTTTCGATATAGATTCTGTCATTCTTCTTTTTTACGATTGAATGACCCAAATTACCCATAAAATCAAGATTTATATAACCATTTTCTTCGATTATTCTATTTATATAATGGTAGAGTTCTTCAAATGTTGTATCCGGTGTTACAAATTTTTGCATTTCATTATGAAGCGACTTCTCCATTTGTATGCCATTTCTCCATTCAGCACTTGAAGCATTATTCTCGTCTATTACATGGCCATTCTCTATTATCAGTGTTCGAGCATAATCTCCCCATATATCGTTATTCTGTGGGCTCAAATCTATTGTAATTATGTCGTTTTCAGCTATAACTCTGTCACTTGTTTTATATTTAGCTCCAGATGCAGATATTGCAGTTTCATTTCCTGCGAAAACAAATGCACCAATACCCCAATACCAAAATGAATCTGCACCTAATACTAACATTTTCTTCTCTAACATCTCTCGTACTTCAATAAGAGTCATACCGGAATGAATGTTTTTTCTTGCATATTCAATAGTATCTTTAGCAACTTTTTGAACTTCCTTATATTCCATATTTGTCACCTCTGCGAACTTCAAATTTATTATACTATTTTTTATTATAGAAAACAACAAAGGAGGGGCTCCTTCCTTATGCAGCCTCTCCCTTGCACGAATCTTTTTTGCTGCTATGGCAGGAATTTTGTTGTTTATCTCAGTGAAAGTGATCCGTTTATTTTTTCTGACAGAAGCGGTAGGATGCCTTTCGTATTATATGATCGGCTGGATGTTTCTTGCTATCCTGTTTTCGGCCGTTTTCATTAACCGCGCGGTCCGGTGGCCTTCCATCCTTGTGAAGAGGAGCCTCCGCCGCACGTCTGCCTTCACGCTGTGCCGGCATGAAACCTTATTTTTTGAGGATGGATACGAAAGCCGGAGCGAGCGTCAGGTAACCAAGCTGCGATACGGCGGGATAACCCTGGCTCTGGAAACCGAAGCCGGCTTTTTCCTGACGAGCGACGGCCTCACGGTTATTTTACCGAAAACAGACGCTTCCAAGGGAACGGAGGATGAATTCCGCGCCTTCCTGAAGGGGAAAATCCCGGCGGGCGCGCGCTGTAATTTTTAAAGCCGAACGGTTCATAAAGAGAAAAAAGGCCCCTGTGGTTACACCGAAGTGAACCGCGCCAGATTGTACGGACAGCACAAAAAAGTCCCGATGCAGGAAAT
>CAUBKG010000057.1 GCA_958436475.1 uncultured Clostridia bacterium | reverse complement strand
CGCTTCTACCTTTGTGTATTTCCGTTTCTCCATAGCAAAACCCCCTGTGTAGTCTGTTTTCCTACACAGAGGGCTTTTTGTCTATTGTCCGTTTTTACTGGGGCGGTGCAAAACCGGAGGCGGCGTTTGCGGTATGCTCCATTGCCCCTTTGGGCGCGGCTCGATTTTTGAAAAGCGTCAAAAAGGGGAAAAACCACTGGCCTTTTTCGCCGGAATACGCTATCCTAAAAAACAGCCACCCGTTCGGCGGAGACCTGCGTGACGGCGGCGTGTTTTCCTTAAAGGAAAAAATGCGCAATTTTGAAGAAAAATAAGATTTTTTTGGAAGCGTTTTTGAAAGGAATAAAATTAAATTAACGTTTTATTTTAACAGAAAAGCCAATTTTAATTAAAAATATAATGTGATAAGAATATTTACAAGAAAAAGGAATTTGGAACAAAACCGGATTTCATAAAAAATCGGGGAAATAGCGGACTTTTTTCCTCTTTGAAGTGAAAAATAACAATCCCTCAACAAATGGGATTTTAAAGGATGTTACACCAAAAATATACATGTTGTTTTTTTAAAAATGTGAATTTCATTCAACATGTAACCGAAAACCCCTTTTCTGTGAATAATTTTATGTGAAAATATGCACTCGCACTGAATAAAAAGTCCCCATAGAATAGGGATATCAGACAAGCTGCAACAAAAAGGAGAGATGCGGTGTTGATCAGTTTTCGCCCTCTGTTTGAACTGATGAAAGAAAAGAAAATCACCAGTTATTGGATGGTACAGCATGGTGTGGATTTTCAAACGCTTCATCGGCTTCGGCATGATATGAATACAACCACCAATACGATAGACAAGCTTTGCAAGATACTGGAATGCACGCCCATGGATGTGATTGAATACAAACAGGAGGCGGCTTCCGGTGAGGAGGCACGGCTGTAAAAAAGCGGCATTTGCAGGCCGTGGCTGAGGGAAGGCCCTGGAAAAAGTGAAATTCTTTTTCCAGGGCCTTTTTTTCGCAATGCGGCCGGGCTGTCCGCCCCCCCAAAAAACGTCTCCTCATCCGCCCAAACGGGGCGGCGCGGCCTGTTATTTCAGCTCGGCGATGGTCACGCCCGATTCCCCCTCGCCGTATACCCCGAGGCGGAAGGAGCGCACGCTTGGATTCTTGCGAAGGAACTGGTGCACCGCGGTGCGCAGCACGCCCGTCCCCTTGCCGTGGATGATGGTGATCTGCTCGATCCCCATCATCACGCTGCTGTCGATAAAGCGGTCGAGCTCGAGGATGCCTTCCTCCGCATTCATGCCGCGCATATCGAATTCGGTTGCGGCGCGGGCGGCCGTTTTTTTCTCGAGGCGGCCCGAAACCGTGCGGGGCTTTGCGCTTCCCCCGGTTTTTCCTCCCTCCAGCAGGCGGAGGTTTTTCAGCGGCACGCGGGTCTTGATGATGCCCGCCTGCACGGTCACGCTGCCGGAGCTGTCCGGCTCCCGGAGCACCGTTCCCTGCTTGTTGATATCCACCAGGAGAACGGTATCGCCCGCCCGCAGGGGGCGGGGGAGGCGGTAGCCGTCGTTTGAGCCCGCTTCTACGGGATTTGCCGAATCCTCGAGGGAGCGAAGGCCCTTCTTCGCTTCGGCGCGGGCCTTCTGGAGCAGGGCGGCGGCGGTTTCGCCCGTCATATCCTTTTTCATTTTTTCAAGCTCCGCCAGCAGCTCGTTCGACTGCCTGCGGGCGGAATCGAGAAGATCCTGCGCCTTCCGTTTCGCGCGGTCGAGCTCCGCTTCGGCAGAAGCGCGCAGCTTTTCCCGGCTTTCCTCCGCGCGGCGGAGGGCTTCCTCCGCCCGCCGTTTTTCGAGGGAGGCGGCCTCCGCGATTTTTTCATATTCCTGGCGGCGCTGTTCGAGCGCATCCACCACGTCTTCAAAGCGGCGGTTTTCCGCCGTGACCAGCTCGCGCGCCCGGGAGACGATCTCCCGCTCGATGCCGAGGCGCTCGGAAATGGCGAACGCGTTCGAGCGGCCGGGCACGCCGATGAGCAGGCGGTAGGTGGGCCTGAGGGTGGAAACATCGAATTCGCAGCTTCCGTTTTCCACGCCGGGCGTATCCAGGGCAAAGGCCTTGAGCTCGGCATAATGGGTGGTGGCGGCGATGTGCGCGCCGAGGCTGCGCAGGCGCTCGAGGATGGAAATGGCGAGGGCCGCGCCCTCCACCGGGTCGGTTCCGGCTCCCAGCTCATCGAGCAAAACGAGGCTTCTCTGCCCCGCTTCGCCTAAAATGCGGATGATGTTGGTCATATGCGCGGAAAAGGTGGAAAGGGACTGCTCGATGCTCTGTTCGTCCCCGATATCGGCCAGCACCGTCTGAAACACGGAAAGGCGGCTGCCGTCCGCCGCAGGGACCATAAGGCCGCACATGGCCATGAGGGTGAGCAGGCCGATGGTTTTGAGCGCCACGGTCTTGCCTCCCGTGTTGGGCCCGGTGATGACCAGCGTATCGAATTCGCCGCCGAGCGAGATATCCACCGGCACGGCGGTTTTCGGGTCGAGCAGCGGGTGCCGCGCCTTTTTGAGCTCGATCACGCCCTCCTCGTTGAGGGCGGGGAGGGAAGCCTTCATGCGGTAAGCGAGGTTGGCCTTTGCAAACACCACGTTCAGTTCCACTGCGGTATCGTAGCCGAGGGAAATGGAATCGCAGAAGCCGCCCGCCTCTGCCGAAAGCCCGGCTAAAATGCGGTCGATCTCCTCCTTTTCCTTCGATTCGAGCACCTTGATCTCGTTGTTGGCCTCCACCACGCCCATGGGCTCCACAAACACAGTGGCGCCGGTGGAGGAGGTATCGTGCACGAGCCCGGGGACGTCCGCGCGGTTTGCGGCCTTGACGGGCACGACGAACCGCCCGTCCCTCTGTGTGACGATGGGCTCCTGCAGCGATTTTTTATAGGACGCGCTGTGAATGAGCTTATCGAGCTGCTGGCGGACCCTTTCGCCCGCCGCGCGTTTTTTACGCCGGATGGCGGCAAGCGCGGGGGAGGCGGAATCGGCCATTTCATCTTCCGAAAGGATGCTTTCGGTGATTTTGGATTCCAGGTACCGGTTGGGCGCGATCATGCGGAACCGGTCGTCGAGCGAGGTTACGATCCCTTCGCAGTGCTCCCGCCAGGCGGACACAGAGCGGAACACGTGCAGGGTGGCGGCAATATCCAACAGCTCCCGCATGGAGAGAACCCCGCCTGCCGCGGCGCGGTTCAAGGCCCCCTTCACATTCCGGAGACCGCCGAAGGGAGGCGTGCCGAATTTGGCGATCAGGCGGAAGGCGTCGTCCGTTTCGAGGAGGAGGGCGTTCGCCTCCGAAAGCGTTTGTGCGGGCTCGAGCTGCCGCGCGGCCCCGGCGGCGTCTTCACAGGCGGTTTCCGAGGCCAACAGCTCTAAAATTTTTGAAAGCTCCAGGGAGCGGATGTCTCGTTGGTTCATAGGTTCTCCTTTTTCTTTCCCCCCGCCTTACAGCAGCAGGGTTTTATAAAATTCCAGCGCGGCAAAGCGGCGGTCGGTCTGGGCGAGGAGGTAGGCCTCCGAAACGGCGGCCAGCTTTTTGAGCGACTCCTCCGGCAGGGAAAAGGAAAACACCTTCCCCGTTTCGGAATACACGATGAAGCGCATAGCCGCGAGCACCCCCGCGGAAAGGTCCACGGTATCGGGCCCCGGGGCGAGGCAGGCCCCGCAGAACAAGCGCCCCTGCCGCAGGTGGAAGCGGAACGCATCCTCCCTGCCGCAGCGGGGGCAGGCGGTGAGGTCGGGCATATACCCGGCGAGGGTGAGGGCGGAAAGCTCCGCCGCCGCCTTGATGAGGGCAGACGGGCGCAGTCCCTTTTCCAGCAGGAACAGCGCGTTTAAAATGAGACGCAAAAAATCCCCCGCTTCCTCTTCCGCAGGGGCGAGGGTGAGGGCGAGCTCGCAGAAATACTGCGCGAGCGAAATTTTTTCAATATCCCGGCGCAGGTCAAAAAAAAGCTCGAGCGGCTCAGCGTCATTGATACGGTATGTATCCTTCGAGCGGAAAAGCGTGATGCGCGAGTAGCAGAGCAGCCCGGTGGAGGAAAGGTTTTTGCTCTTGATCCGCCGGGCGCCCGATGCAAAGGCGCGCACCACGCCGAGTTCGCGCGTGAGCACGGTTACGATGCGGTCGGCTTCACCGATATTCTGTTCCCGGATGATGATTCCGTCGGTCACCGTCAGCAACGTTCGGTACCTCCTGCTTGCCGCCCTGTTCGTGTGCAGTCTCGCAGTAAGCGAGATAGTTCGCCACGGAGCCGGTCGCGGCGAACCGGTTCCAGGCAGCTTCCTGCGCGTTTGGATTTTTTTCTGGTTTCATATCACACACCGCCTTCCGGAATTCTACTATCAGTATTCCGCGGAGGCGGGCTGTTTATAACCGCCGGAAAGATTTCCCCGGCCCCGATGGGCATAGGAAGGAGAGAAAGGCGGTTGTTTCAATTAGTCCAGCCCGAGGCTGTGGATGATGCCGGCGCGGTTGCGCCAGTCTTCCTTCACTTTTACCCAGGTCTGCAGGTTCACGCGGCAGCCGAAAAAGTGTTCCATATCCTCCCGCGCGAGGGTGGAGGCCCTTTTTAAGAGTGCGCCCTTTTTCCCGATTACAATGCCCTTGTGGCTTTCTTTTTCGCAGAAGATGGTGCAGGAGATGTCTAAAATATCGCTGTCCTCCCGCTCCTTCATCTGCTCCACGAACACGGCGATGCCGTGGGGGATCTCCTTTTCGAGAAGGGTGAGCAGCTTTTCCCGCAGCAGCTCCGCGGCAATGACGCGTTCGGGCTGGTCGGTGAGCATGTTTTCTTCAAAATAAAAGGGGCCGGGCTGAAGGAAGGCCTGCAGCTCCTGCATCAGGGCGGGCACGCCCTCTCCCGTGAGCGCGCAGAGGGGCACGACGCCCGAAAAGGGGAACGCTTCCCCAAAGCGGGCGATGATCTCGAGAAGGCCCTCTTTGTTTTTCAGCGTGTCGATTTTGTTGATAGCGAGCACCGCGGGGATTTTTTTCGCGCGGAACTTTTTCATCAGCTCTTCTTCCGCGGGCATAATGCGGTCGCGCGGCTCGGTCACGAGCACGGCGCCGTCCACGTCTGCCATGCCGTCTGCCACGGCCTTTACCATCGAGCTGCCGAGCTGGTTTTTCGGCAGATGCAGGCCGGGCGTGTCGATAAACACGAACTGGCTGTTTTTTTCCGTGAGCACGCCGGTGATGCGCGTGCGGGTGGTTTGCGGCTTGCTCGAAACAATGGATACCTTCTGCCCGAGGATATGGTTCATCAGCGAGGATTTGCCCGCGTTCGGGCAGCCCACGATGGCGATAAAGGCGGAGCTGGTATCCGGCATAAAAATCATCCGTTCCGCCGCTTCGCGTCGGCACAAAATTGGAGGGAACGCGCAGATCTTATCACGCGAAGCAAAGGAATGATAAGATGGTGTTTGCACACCGGGCAGGAGGAAGCAAAACAGGCCGGCCGCCCGGCGCTTTCCCGCGAGGGAACAATCATGGCCGGGGCTTTCGGCCCCGGATAAAGAAAAAGGCGGCGGCAAGGGAAAGAAGCAGGGCGGCGAGCGCCGCCGGGCGTTCGAGAAGCTGAAAGAAAAGCTCGCGGAGCCTGCCCACCCGCAGGAAAAACGCAGCCCCGACCGCGGCGGCCCCGAAAGCGGACAGCAAAACCGCACCGGAGGAGAGGTCCTTCACCAGCCGGATGTTTCGGTTATAGCCGGGGTCGAGGCTGTCGCAAAGGCGCTCGAGGGCGGTGTTGAAGACTTCGCTTGCCGTCACGAGTGCGATGGTGAGGCACAGGATGCCGAACTGGGTGCGGCTGAGGGGGAAGAAGACCCCGAGCAGCAGGGCGTAAAATGCGAGGGTCATATGGATCCGCATGTTCCGCTCCCGCGCGGCGGCGCGGAAAATACCGCGGAAGGCGCAGCGGAAGCTGTTCCAAAGAGAACGCATGGCGGTTTATTCCTCGTCTGTCATCACATAGCTGGCGTCTCGGGGAAGGCCGAGCTGGGTCATAACGGCCTCCTCCTTTTCCCGCATATGTACGGCTTCCAGGCCGTTGTTTTCATGGTCGTAGCCGAGCAGGTGCAGCATGGAATGCGCCACGAGGTACCCCACCTCGCGCTGGATGCTGTGGCCGAAATCCTCGGCCTGGGTTTGGGCGCGCTCCATGGAAAGGACGATATCGCCGAGCATTTTGGCGCCGGTATCGTGATTGAGCTCGTATTTCCCGTTTTCCGAGAGGGGGAAGGAGAGGACGTCGGTCGGCATATCGATATTCCGGTATTTCTGGTTGAGCTTCTGGATCTGGTGGTTGTCCACAAAAGACACGCTCACTTCAAACATATCGTCCAGCCCCTCGAGGGTGAGGACAGCGGCGCAGCAGCGGCGGATCAGCAGGCGGAGCCCCGTTGGGATTTTGACTTTGGATTGCTGGTTGCGGATCAAAACTTTTAATCGGCTGTTCATACGGTCCTCCTGTTTTTATTTTCTTCCGCGCGGGCATAGGCTTTCACGATCTCCTGCACCAGCTTGTGGCGGACGACGTCCCGCTCGGTGAGATGGACGATCGCGATATCGTCGATCCCCTTTAAAATGCGGATCACGTCGATGAGGCCGCTTTTGCGGCCGTCCGGCAGGTCGATCTGGGTCACGTCGCCGGTCACCACGATTTTCGAATTGAAGCCCATGCGGGTGAGGAACATTTTCATCTGCTCTTTGGTGGTGTTCTGCGCTTCGTCCAAAATAATGAAGCTATCGTCCAGGGTGCGGCCGCGCATATAGGCGAGCGGGGCCACCTCGATATTTCCGCGCTCCTGGTAGCGCTGGAAATTTTCGCTTCCGAACATATCGAAGAGCGCGTCGTAAAGCGGGCGCAGGTAAGGGTCCACCTTATGCTGGAGGTCGCCGGGCAGAAAGCCCAGCTTTTCCCCCGCTTCCACCGCCGGTCGGGTGAGGATAATGCGGTTTACCTCCCCCGCGCGGAAGGCGGCGACCGCCAGCGCCACCGCGAGGTAGGTCTTGCCGGTGCCTGCCGGGCCCACGCCGAAGGTGATGCTGTTGTTTTTGATGGCCTCGATGTAGGTTTTCTGGCCCAGCGTTTTGGGCTTGATGGGCCGCCCCTTGGAGGTGATGCACACGCAGCCGGTCACGATTTCGCCGATCTGGTCTTCGTTGCCCTCCTCCACGAGGGATATCACATACCTCACGTTCTGCTCGGAAAGGGTTTCGCCCTTGTTGAGCAGGTTCAGCAGGGCGCCGATGGCGCGAACCGCGGCGGAAACGTCTTCCGCATTTTCACCGCTGACCTTCAGGTCCTCCCCCCGGCATACCGCCTTCACATGGAAGTGATTTTCAATCAGCCGGATGTTTTCATCGAAGCTGCCGAACAGGTTCACGGCCTGTTCCATCCGGTCGATGCTGAGGGTTTGTTCCGCCATTCGCATTTTCTCCTTTGTTTTGAACGTTTTTGGTAGGGAGCGCCGGCTCCTCGGGGGATACCGGTAGTATGCCCCTCTGCGGGGGCGGGCCTGCGGCAAAAACGCAGGCAAAAAATTCTATTTCGAAAATATAGCCTTTGAGCGCGGAGCGCTCCGGCAGCATCGCCGGGCCCACCGCGCGGACGGCGTGAGAGCGCCTCTGGCAATAATTGCTTTATAATTATTATAACACAAGATTGGGGTTTGTCATCCATTTTCCGGGATTTCTTGATGATCCATTAAAATTTCTTCCTGTTTTGCGATATCCTCGATGCATTCGCAGGTCGTGGTCAGGGTGAGGACACCATCGGAGACCGAAACCGCCGATTCCTCGCTTTTGATCTGCACATCGCTCATCTCGTCGATCTTCCGAAGTTCGGTCAGGGCGCGGGCGTAAGCTTCCGCCTCTTCCTCGGTCATATCGGTCACGGCTTTGTCGATCCGGCGGTAACAGCTGTTGGCCGTGCCGATGGGCAGCTCCGCGCCGAACAGGGTAAGGGGGGAATCGGAATCGGATACCGAATAATCGGTGTCGGGAAGCTTCCCCACATACAGCGGCACCTCCAGCCCGAAGAGGAAAAGGGTGCGCCGGTCGTAACGCACATCGGTGAGGTAGGAGCGTTCCGCGTGCAGGGGTACGCTCACCGTCAGCGTCCGGGTGGTTTCGGCCATCACCTTGGCGGAGGAATGCACGAAGACCGTATCGCCGAGCTTATCGTCTACCGCGCCGGTCACCAGCAGCTGGCCCGCCGCCACCGCCGCGCCGTCGGCTACCTCGCGCCGGCCGCTGTAGGCCTCCACCGAAAGGATGCGCCCGTCCCGCTCGGCCACGATGTTGCAGGGGGTGGAGGTGGGGAGGATATCGGGGCGTTCCACCGTTTCGCGCACCTCCACCTCCGCCGTGCTCCCCTTGATATAAATGGAGATCCACGAAAGCTCGGGCATGCGCAGAAGAAGCTCCTGCTGGATGGCGGTTTCATCCACGTTTTTGGAAAAGCTGCCCGAACGAAGCCCCAGCTCGCCGAGCTGCTGGGTGATAACGCGGGAGGAAACGGAAGCGTTCCCCGTGATGCGGATGGTCCACACGAACTGGGAAAGCACAAACAGCAAAACAAAAAACAGCGCCAGGCCCGAAAGGAACCCGACGCGCTTCCGGTAGCGATGGAGAAGGAAGGGGAGCCCGTGCTTTTCCCGCACCCTGAGGCAGACGCCGGCTTTTTTAGCGGGGCCCCGCAGAAGGAAATAATCATGGGCGTGGGTGAAGCAGGAAAGGGTTTCCCCCGATTTCGTCACCTGCCAGAGAGCGGCGCCGCTTCGCGCGGCCAGATTCAAAAAGCGCTCCGGGAACCCGCCGCGCGTCTCGAAGCGCACATATCCGAAAAAATACCGGAACAACCACACTGCAAACAAAGGGAGCACCTCACAATACAAATTCTACCGAAGCGATATATCCGGCGATCATGGCCTGGTTTTGCGTAAATACCTGGATGGCGAGGCCCTTTCCGGTAAACTTGACCATGCTTTTCCCCGTGTTGAGTCGGATGATGTTTTCATCGTATTCCACCACGCCGCACACGCCGTCCACAATGGCCTCCCGGTTGCCCATGAGTTCGATATGGGCCACGCCGGAGGCGGCGATGGGAGGGATATCCAGCGCCTGTGTAATGCGCTCGCCCGAGCTGGGCTTTTCCGGGCAGCGGGTGTTCCGCCGCCGTTTTCTGGTTGTCAAAGCATTCACCCCCCGTTTTAGGCTTGCGCCGCCAATTCTGTGAAGGCATATATTTGCCGTGCCGGAGCGTGTTTGGATGGCGATCGTATCCTTACCCTCTGGTATGGCGAGGGTATCCTGCACGTATTAAGATTTATGCCCGAAGGACTATAAAAATGCCCCGCGGCATATAACTTAGGGCAAGGAGCTTCCCGCTCCAAAGGGAGCGGGGGGCACGGGGCGTTTAGAGGAAGGCGGAAGAAATGCTCCCGCCCGGCGGAGAAAGGGGAAGATGGGATGAAGCCAAAAAAACAGGATAGGAGAAGGCTACTTGCGGTGCTTTTCTGCACGGCGGCGGCCGTGCTGCTGCTCTGCCGGCTCGAAGCCGCGGCAGAGGGGGCGCGGTCGGGGCTGCTGCTCTGCGCGCAAACGGTTATCCCGATGCTTTTCCCCTTTATGGCGGTATCCTGCTTTCTGGTGCTCTCCGGCGGCTCGGAGCTGCTCGGCCGGTGGTTCCAGCCGGTGACCAAGCGGCTGTTCCGCCTGCCGGGCACGGCGGCCGCGGGGATCCTCATGTCCTTCATCGGGGGGTATCCAGTGGGAGCGCAGAACGCCGCGCGCCTGCTGGAGCGCGGCCTCCTCGAAGAAGACCAGGCAGAGCAGATGGCGCTCATCTGCTGCTGCCCGGGGCCCACCTTCGCCATCGGCGCGGTCGGCTCGGCCGTGCTCGGCAGCGCCGCTTGCGGCACGGTACTGTATGTTTCCTGTGTGCTTTCCTGCCTTCTCACGGGCGTGATTTTTTCCCGTTTTATCCGCTACCGACCGGCGGCGCCGCAGGGGGAGCGGCGGAATTCCCTTGCGGAAGCGTTTGTAGAGGGGACGGCGGCCGCCTCGAACGGCATGTTCGTTATCTGCGCGTGGGTCATTCTGTTTGCCGCGGTCATTTCCGTGGCGGGGTCGCTTTCCCTGCCGGAGGAGGTATCCTGCGTGCTCGCGCCCCTTTTGGAGGTAACGGTGGGCAGCCGCGCTGCGTTTGAGGCTTTCGGCCCGCTCGGCGTGGCGGCGGCCTGTGGGTTCGGCGGGCTTTCGGTGCACTGCCAGATCCTTTCTGCCCTCCCCCGCCTGCGGCTGTCCCGCTTTTTCGCGGCGCGCACTCTCTGCGCCCTACTCTGCGCCCTCATCTGCAAGGGCCTTTTCGTGCTATTCCCCGCGGCGGCGCCCGCCTTTGCAAACGGGGCCGCTCCACTGCCGGCGCTGGGAACGGGAAGCATCGGCGCTTCGTTCATGCTGATGGTGCTTTCCGCCGTGCTGGTGTGCTCAGGGGCGGGCGGCGCCCGCCCGCGGGTGGATTTTACCGGGGAACTGTGATAAAATAAAAATACCATTTCGTGCTCCCGCGCCGCAGGAGGCAAAGGAGTGTTTCGGAGCATAAATAAGAGAACGACAAAGGAAAGGAAGGGCCTATGAAGCGGAAATTATACGGCGAAGCGGTGGAACCCGCCTGCGAATACTGCGCGCACGGCCGCCCTTCAAAAGACGGAAAGTCCATCCTCTGCGAGCGGCACGGGGTTTTGCCGCCCGATTACCGCTGCAGGCGGTTCCGGTATGACCCCTTAAAGCGCAAGCCCCGGCCCGCGCCGGAGCTCCCGCGCTTTTCCCCGGAGGATTTTTCGCTGGATTAAAGCTGAAGAACCAAAGGGGCGCGCCCCGGCGGTAAGGGATAGAGAAAGGAAGGTCTATCTATGCTCGATTTCGTATATCAGAATCCCTGTAAGATCGTGTTCGGGAGAAACGCCGAACAGCTTCTCGGGGAAAGCGTGAAACAGCACGGCAGCCGGGTGCTCCTGCATTACGGCGGCGGGAGCATCAAGCGAAACGGCGTATATTCCCGCGTGGCCGGTGCGCTCCAAACGGCGGGGATTCCCTTTTATGAGCTCGGCGGCGTGCAGCCGAACCCGCGGCTTTCGCTCGTGCGGGAGGGGATCCGCTTCTGCCGGGAGAAGGGGATCGATTTCATTCTCGCCGTGGGCGGGGGAAGCGTGATCGACTCCGCCAAGGCCATCGCCGCCGGCGTGCGGTATGAGGGGGATGTGTGGGACTATTTTACAAAGGGCCTCCCTGCGGAAGACGCTCTGCCGGTGGGCACGGTGCTCACCATTCCCGCGGCGGGCTCGGAAATGTCTCCCGACGCGGTCATCACAAACGAAGAGGGCGCTTTCAAGCGCGGCATGAGCGGCAGCGGCATCATCCCGAGGTTTTCCATCCTGAATCCGGAGAACTGCTTTTCCCTTTCCCCTTACCAGACGGCCTGCGGCGCGTCCGACATCCTGGCCCACCTCATGGAGCGGTATTTTACCCAGGTAGACCATGTGGACCTCACCGACCGCCTCCTGGAGGCCGCCATGAAAACGGTGACCGCCTATGCGCCCCTCGTGCTCAGCGAGCCGGAAAATTACGATTACCGCGCGGAGATCATGTGGGCGGGCACGGTGGCGCACAACCAGTATCTGAACGTGGGCCGCATGGGAGACTGGGCCTCTCACGGCATCGAGCACGAGCTCAGCGGGATTTACGATATCGCCCACGGCGCTGGGCTCTCCATTGTATTCCCGGCGTGGATGCGCTATGTGTATCCGGCGGGGCCGCAGAAGTTCGTGCAGTTTGCAGTGCGCGTGTTCGGCGTGGATTACGCGCCGGGCGAGGAGGAGCTCATCATCGAAGAGGGCATTCGCCGGCTGGAAGCGTTCTATCGGAGCCTCGGCCTCCCCGTCCGCCTCCGGGACGCGGGAATCGACGACGCAAGGCTCGAGGAAATGGCCGGCAAAAGCATGGTGGGCTGCGATTTCCTCGGCAATTTTAAAAAGCTCGGCCGGGAGGACGTTGCGAACATCCTCCGCTTAGCTCTGTAGGACGGCGGCCCGCAGGGCCGCTCACAAACGCTGCGCGTTTGCTTTTGTGGCAGATTGAAACAGAAGGTTCTTAAAAATGATTACCCTCGGTGTATAAGGGGCAACATGCCTGCCAGCAGCCAAAATGAGCGTTGGCTGCGTTCTCGTCCT
>CAUBKG010000056.1 GCA_958436475.1 uncultured Clostridia bacterium | reverse complement strand
TCCGCGGTGATTGCCCTGCGGTAAGAGGGATTTCTCTCTCCGTTTTTCATACTATATAATATAGGATAACCGCCTTATTTCCGGCGGACAAGGAGCGTGACGCATTTCCATGACCCGTATTCAAAAGCTGGCCGCCGCCCTGCCGGGGGGCTGCGGCGGGGCCCTGATCTTGACCCCTGTGAACCGCCGGTATTTTACCGGGTTTTCTTCGTCGGACGGCGTTTTGTTCGTGAGCCCCAAGGGAGCCGTGTTTTTAACGGACAGCCGGTATATCGAAGCGGCGCGCGCCGCTTCCCGCGACCCGCTGATGCAGGGCGTGGAAATCGAGGAATTCACCGGCACCAAAAACCTCTTGAAGCTCTTGCGCTCCTACGGCGCGGCGCGGGTACTGCTCGAATCGGAGATCACGGTGGAAACCTGGCAGTCCTATAAGCGCGCCCTGCCGGGGGTGGAAGTGATTGCCTCCTCCGAGCTTTCCTCCATCATAAGCGGCATGCGCTGCATCAAGGAGGCGGGCGAAATCGAGCGCATGGCCCGCGCCGCCGCCATCGCCGACCTCGCCTTCGAGCACGCCCTTTCTTTTATCCGTGAAGGGCTTACCGAGCACGCGCTGGCGCTCGAGCTTGAGTTCTTCATGCGGAAAAACGGCGCGGAAGCCGTCTCATTCGACCTCATCACGATCAGCGGGGCCAAAACTTCTATGCCTCACGGGGCGCCCGATCAGTCTGTCATTCGCCGGGGGGACTTCATCACCATGGATATCGGCGCAAAGTTTGAGGGCTATTGCTCCGATATGACCCGCACCGTAGCGCTCGGTTCGGTGAGCGACGAAATGAAAAAGGTATATGAAACCGTGCGGCAGGTGCAGACCGAGGGTCTCGCCCTTTTAAAGCCGGGCGTTTCCTGCGCATCGGTCCACGAGCAGGTGGCCGGCCGCATCGACCTCGCGGGCTACGGCGGCTGCTTCCGGCACGCCACCGGCCACAGCGTGGGGCTGGAGATCCATGAAAGCCCGTCGCTCTCCCCGCGGGAAACTATGTCGCTCGCGCCCGGGATGGTGGTTACCATGGAGCCGGGCATTTATCTGGAGGGCCGGTTCGGCGTGCGCATCGAGGATATGGTGGTCATCACCGAGCAGGGCTTCAGCAATTTCTGTTTTTCGGATAAAAACCTGATTATTCTCTGAATGTATACATTTGTCTTTCTTTTTTTCCTGTGATACAATTATGTTATATTATATTTCCCATGGGGAAAAGAGGAGTGTTATCTTTGAGAAAATGGAGCATCTGCGGCGCGGTGCTCGCACTTGCGGCCCTGCTGCTGCTTTCGGGCTGCAAGTTCAGCCTGAATCTCGGCGAGAAAAAGACGGTGACGGTAGAGCCGCCCGCCGTCCCCGAAGGCTTTACGGAATATAAAAGCGAGGAAGAGTGCTTCGCCATCGCCTACCCGTCCGATTGGGAAAAGCAGGAGGATTTTGAAGACGCCTCCCTCGTCCTGATAAAGCCGGTCGAAGAAGGGGATGAATATTTCACCACAATGAACGTCGTTACGGAAGACGGCGCTGCCCTTCCGCTGAAGGCCTATTTGGCCGCGGCGGAGGCCGATCTGAAATCGTCTTACGATGATTATGAAAAGATCTCGTCTTCTGAATACGCGCTGAACGGCGTGAAGGCGGCGGAGCTCGTGTATTCCTGCTCCATACGAGACGAAGAGAGCGGCGATTCCGCCCAGCTCCGGCTCATACAGGTCATCGTCATTTATCAAAATAAAGTATATGTGATCACCGCAGCGGCAGAGGAAAGCATCTTCAGCAAAACGGAACCCGTTTTCCGCGACGTGATTCATACCTTCTATCCTTTGGAAAACAAATCGGACGCTGAATAACGCCCGCCCCGCCCGAAGCTTTGCTGCGTTTCGGGCGGTTTTTTTATTCCCTCCAGCGAACGGGCTGCCGCCTCTCACCTCTCCTGTGGGCCGGAGGCGGCCCAAAAAACAGCACCGAATGATCCCATCGGCAAATTTCTCCGCCCTGAGCAGTTTTTTTCTTCATGAATATATCAAAATTGTTTTTGGGAGATCGGCGTGGTAGAATAGGCGATGCCATCCGAATACAATGTGTTTTTCGCGGAAGCCTGAAAAACAAGGGGGATGGGGGCATTTTTGCCATACGCGAGCAAGCCTGTAAACGCCCGTGCCCTGCCTTTTCCATTCTCCCCGCGAAAAATCTTCGACCTCAAGCGGAAAAATTTTTGCTGCTTTCAAGGCGGCGGAAGCCGCAAGGCCCAGCGCCTTGCTATGACCGGCAACGCCGAAAGCGGCAAAAAGGTTCCGCTTGCGGCGCATGGCGCTCGGATGGTATCGCCTATGCATAAGCGTGGAAAAAAAAGGAGTGTTCCTATTGAAAAAACGGAGCTTCTGCGCCCTTGCCCTTTTTTTGGCGGCCGCCCTGCTGCTCACCGGCTGCATGCCCTGTATCTCGTTCAGCGCGAGGAGGGCCGAACGGGTGAAAAAGCCGGAAACGCCGGCGGGCTACCTCGAATATAAAAACGTGATCAAAAACTTTGCCATTTCCTACCCCTCCCACTGGGAAATCGACCGGAACAGCACCGGAGACGTCATTTCCTTTTATAACTGGGATTGGGACTGGGAAGAGGGCTATGCCCTGTCCGACTGGGTCACCGTCATCCGCGAGGACCTCGAGGATTACGGCTCCCTGCGAGACTATGTATACGCAATCGACCGGCATTATTCCCTTTCCTCCCCGGATTATAAACGCATCTCCTATACCGAAACCCGGCTCAATGGCCTGACCGCCATCGAGGTCGTTTGCCAAACCTCCTTTGGGGAAGGGGAAGAGGAGATCAACCAAATCGTGCAGACCTTTCTGCGCTATCGGGGCAGCATCTTCCACATCAACGCCGGCGCGCCTGTCGCGAACTTCCGGTCCACGGAAGGCACCCTGCGCACGGTAACCGGCACCTTTTATCCTCTGGAAGACTGAACCGTATCCCGCCCGGGAATTCCCGGGCGGGATTTTTTCTCAAAATGCGGGGCGGCCTCTTGACAGGGGAATTGATATATTGTAATATTGTATTAGTTTATTAATACAATATTACAATTTGCAGGGAAGGGAGGCGTATACTTTGTGGAATCAGGATGATTACACGCCGGGCATCCCGATTTATTTGCAGATTATCGAAAAGATCAAGGCCAAAATCATCTCCGGCGAATGGCGCGCGGGGGACCGGGTGCCGCCGGTACGGGAGCTGTCGCTCAGCTTCGGGGTGAACCCGAACACGATGCAGCGCTCCCTCTCCGAGCTGGAACGGGAAGGGCTTCTGTACAGCGAGCGGACCGCCGGCCGGTTCGTGACCGCGGACGAAAACCGCATCGCCGCCCTGCAGCGGGAGGCGGCCGGGCTCTCCGTTGCCCGCTGTATCGATTATCTGAAGGGCCTGGGGCTTGGAGAGGAAGAAATCCGGGCATTTTTTGAGGAGGGATTGCATTCATGAGTTTGTTGAAACTGGAGCACGTCTCCAAAGCTTACGACCGCCTTCGCGTGCTGGACGATGTTTCGTTCGAGGTGGAGGCGGGTTCGATCACCGGCCTGCTCGGCCCGAACGGCTGCGGCAAGACCACCACGATGAAGATCATCGCCGGCCTCATCGGCACCTACGACGGCGCCGTGCAGGTAGACGGCATGGCCCCGGGGCTGGAAACGAAAAAAATCGTCTCCTTCCTGCCGGAAAAAACCTATCTCAGCAGCTGGATGCGCTGTATCGACACCATCGATATGTTCGCAGATTTCTATGCGGATTTCGACCGGAACAAGGCGCTCGAACTGCTCGAGAGGCTCCGCCTTTCGCCGCGGCAGAAGATAAGGCTGATGTCCAAGGGCATGCAGGAAAAGCTGCAGCTCGTGCTCGTGATGTCCCGCGCGGCGAAGCTCTATGTGCTGGATGAACCGCTCAGCGGCGTGGACCCTGCCGCCCGCAGCCTCATTTTGGATATCATCCTAAAAAACTATAACCCCGAAGCCTCTATTCTGCTTTCCACCCATCTCATTTACGATGTGGAACGCATTTTCGACCATATCATCCTGCTCGGGTACGGCAAGGTCGTCCTTTCCGGCAGTGTGGACGATATTCGCAGCTCTTCCGGAAAATCCATCGACGAAGTGTTCAGGGAGGTATTCAAATGTTAGGCAAGCTTTTGAAGCACGAGTGGAAGGCCACCGCCCGCCTGCTCCTGCTCCTGTATCTCGCGGTGCCCGCCCTGTTTCTCGCCGGATGGCTCATCCGGCTGATCGGAAACAAGCTCCTCACCCTTTTTCCCGCAGTCCTTCTGGTCTGCGCCGGGGTAGCGGTGTTTTTCCTCACCTTTGCCTTCCTCATCATGCGCTTTCACAAAAGCATGTTCGGCAGCGAAGGCTACCTCACCCAGACCCTGCCCGTGCGGAAAGGCCGCCTGCTGTTCGTGAAGCTCTGTACCGCTTTCCTCTGGGTGCTTCTCAGCTTAGCGGCCGCCCTGCTTGCCGTGGGCCTCGGCCTGTGGCTGGCCGATGTGAATCTGATCGATTCGGCTTCGCAGTTTCTGGCCATGCTCCGCGCGCAGATGCCGGAGCATGTGTACCGGTTCATGATCGGCCTCACGATCGGTTCTTCCGCCGTCGGGATGCTGGGGTTTCTGATTGAGGTGTTTTTTGCAGTGACCCTGGCAAACACCGGCCCCTTTCTCAAAAACAACATCGTTTTTTCGTTCCTGTTCTATTTTGCCACCGCCATGGGAATGAACGTCGTCAACTCCCTGCTCACCACCTTTTTCCCCTTTAGCATCCGCTTTACAGAAGAGGGGATGTCTCTTGCGGCGGAAAATATGCTGGGCATGATGGCGGAATCTTTCCAAGCGCCGTCGTCCGCCGCTTTTCCCAACTCGGGAAGCATGAACATCGGGCTCGCCGGCTTTATCTTCCAGCTGGCCGCTCTCATTGCCATGGTGGTTTTGACCAACTGGCTCCTTCGGAAAAAAACGAGCGTAAAATAACCTTCCGCCCTTGGAACCCCGCGGGGAGCGCACGATGTTTTCGTGCGCTCCCCGCATTTTTAATAGCTTGCCGCAGGCAATTTAAAAAAACGTCCATGCTGCCCGTTACACAGGCAACAGACGTAACATCTCAGCGCGTGACCACGAAGAGGCCGCAGCGCTAAAAAACAGCCGCAGCAAAGGCTCTGTGCCGCGCAGCATAATTGCTGCGCGCGGCTGAGGATCCGGCTTTCCGTTCCCCCACCCTTCTGCATCATGCGGGGCAGGCGGGCGCAGCCGCCGGCGCTTCGAGGCGGATGCGTTTCGTCGCCACATTCTCCGTGAAGGTGCGGTCGTGCTCCACGAAAAGCAGGGTGGGGCGGCACCGGCGGATGGCCTCCTCTAACTGGAGCCGGGTAAGCACATCCACAAAGTTGAGCGGCTCATCCCAGATATATAGGTGCGCAGGCCGGCTGAGGGACGCCGCCAGCAGCACCTTTTTCTTCTGCCCCTCGCTGAAGCCGGAGGCCTCCCCCTCGAGCTGTTCGCGGGAAAAATCCATTTTTCGGAGCAGCGCCTTTAGGAAGCTTTCCTCCAGCCCTCCGGCGCGGCAGATTTCCCGGATGCTTCCCCGCAGGAGGGAGGTGTCCTGCGGGATATAGGAAATCTTCAGCCCTGGGGAGACGAAAAGCGAGCCTGTATGCTCTGCACCGCTTTCCCCCAGCAGAAGGCGCAGGAGGGTGGATTTGCCCGAACCGTTCGGCCCCATGAGGGCGGCCCGGTCTCCGGGCAGCAGCTCGAAATTGAGTCCCTCAAACAGCACCTTTTCCCCGACGCGCAGGGAAAGCCCCTTTGCTTCCGCAAGACGGCGGCCCTCGAAGGGATGCGTCCGCATGGTGAGAGGCTCGGAAACATCCACATTGCACAGAAGCCCCGCCGCTTCCTCCGCCGCCTTTTCGGAGCGCGCCTCGATGGCCTTGGACCGCTTCATGAGCTTTGCGGCCTTATGCCCGAGAAATCCGCGGTCCACACTTCCCTCTCCCGTTTTTTCCGCCTCGGCCCTTTTCGACCAGCCGGAAGCCCGCGCGGCCGCCTCGCGGTACTGGGCGATTTCCTTTTCGAGCTTTTCATTTTGAGCGGCCTCCATCCGGTCGCGCCGCTCCTTTTGGGCCTGCCAGGCGGAAAAGCCGCCCTTTTGAATTTCGATGTTCCGGCGGTTGACGGCGAGGGTGTGGTCGGTCACCGCGTCTAGAAGGGCGCGGTCGTGCGAGACGAGCAGAAACCCTTTTTTCGTGCGGAGATAGGCTTCCACCGCGCTGCGCCCGGATGCATCCAGATGGTTGGTGGGCTCATCCAGCAGGAGAAAGCGGTTTTTCTTCAAAAACAGCGCGGCCAGCAGCACCTTCGTCTGTTCGCCGCAGCTCAGCGTGCCGAAGGGCCGACCGAGCGCCTCTTCCTTTACCTCCAGCAGCGAGGCCTCCTTTCGGATAGCTTCTTCGATGATATATCCATCGTGCAGGAGATACTGGTCCATCGCTTCCCCGTACGCCGCGAGGGAAGCTTCGTCCGTTCTGCCGCACAGCCGCTCCATCTCCCGCTCCCAGTGGGCAAAGGGGGCGATGACCTCCTTTGCGGCCTCCATGGCCGAAGCCTCCGGATGCGCCACAGGATAGGGAAAATATTCGAACCCCACGCTGCTGCGGATTTGTCCGCGGTATTCGTATTCCCCCATCAGGAGCTTTAAAAAGGTGGTCTTACCCCGGCCGTTCCGTCCGGTAAAGCCGAGGCGCCAATCGGTATCGATCCGGAAGGAAACCGATTCGAAGACGAGCTCCGGCCTGCCGTCGTACCCGAAGGTTAAATCTTGTATCTCAATGATAGACATATTCTTTCCCGCCCTTACAAAAAAATGAAAGCCGCAGGAAAAACCTCCTGCGGCTTTTTTTCGCGTGGATCGGGGCGGAATTCTCCCTGCGGCTCCGGCGCAAAAAAAGAAAGCGGCGCGGGTGCGTTCTCCTGCAAGCGCGGCAAAAACAGCTTTGGCCGCAGCCTTTTCCCAGGCCCGGCCCCTCGTTTTTTGCCTTTGTTTTGCAAGATTACAGCTTCACCCGTTCCACTCCTTGTTTCTTTGATTTCCCTTATTGTACCGGCAGGGGGCGGTTTTGTCAATCCCCGCCCTTAACGGCGTCCCAATAAGCCTTTGCGGCCTGCTCCACCTTATTCTCCCCGTAGGTATAATACTTCCGGCCGCGGATAGCGTCCGGAAGGTACTGCTGGCGGACATAATGGCCGGGAAAATCGTGCGGGTACTGATAGAACTGGCCTTTGTTCGGATTGTCTTCCCCGTCGAAATGCTTGTTCTGCAGGGTGCGGGGGATGGGGCCCGACCGGCCCGCGCGCACGTCTGCAAGGGCCGCGTCGATACCGAGGTAGGCCGAATTGGATTTGGGCGAATTGCAGACGAGCACCACCGCGTCCGCCAGCGGGATGCGCGCCTCCGGCAGGCCGACCTGCAGGGCTGCATCCACCGCGGCCTTGACGATGGGGATAATCAGCGGATAAGCGAGCCCCACGTCCTCGCAGGCGCACACCATGAGCCTGCGGCAGGCGGAGGGCAGGTCGCCCGCTTCGAGCAGGCGCGCGAGGTAGTGCAGGGCGGCATCCGGGTCCGACCCGCGCATGGACTTCTGAAAGGCGGAAACGATATCGTAATGCTCGTCTCCCGCGCGGTCGTATTTCATGGCTGAACGCTGGGAAAGCTGGCGCGCCGTTTCGGCCGTTACGGTGATGTCTTCTCCCTCGCGCCTCTCCGCCAGCACGCACAATTCCACCGCGTTGATGGATTTTCGCACGTCTCCCCCGCAGGAAACGGCAATGGCGTGCACGGCCTCATCGTCCGCTGTGATGCGCAGGCCCTGCTCCTCCTCGAGGAAGTGGAAGGCACGCCGCACGGCCTTTTCGATTTCTGCCGGCTCCACCGCTTTGAATTCAAACACCGTGCAGCGGGAAAGCAGGGCGTTGTAAATATAAAAATAGGGGTTTTCCGTGGTGGAGGCAATGAGCACGATATCTCCGTTTTCCACATATTCGAGAAGCGACTGCTGCTGCTTTTTGTTGAAGTACTGGATTTCATCCAGATAAAGCAGCACGCCGCCGGGCGCCGCCATGGTGCCCACCTCGGCCACGATCTTTTTGATATCCGAAAGGGATGCATTGGTCGCATTGAGCTTGTGCAGGCGGCGGTTGGTCTGCCGGGCGATGAAGCCCGCGAGCGTCGTTTTCCCAACGCCCGAGGGGCCGTAAAAAATGAGATTCGTGAGCTCGCCGGACAGGATGATGTTCCGAAGGGCGCCCCCCTCGGAAAGCAGGTGAGGCTGGCCCACGATATCGTCCAGTGTTTTGGGGCGGAGGCGGTCCGCAAGCGGTGCCGGCATGGTTCACACGACCTTTCTGAAAGGAAAAAGAAAGTACCCGGGCGCCTTAAGCCGACTCCGGGCAAGAAAGCTTTCCCGCTGGATCAGCGGCGCAAAACAGAGGTGCCGTCGATGTATCAGGGGATCCTGTTTTTCGGTAAAGAATGCAATAGAAGCCCGCGGCAGCTTTCCCGCTGCCACGGGCTTTCTCAACATGCAAACGCAAATCAAAAACAAACGGTTCCGGCGCGGTTTTCACCCGGCCCGGTTGCCATTTTATTCGTACAGCGGGTATTTTGCGCAGAGCGCGCCTACCTTCGCACGGATCTCGTCTTTCTTCTGCTCGAAATCCTCCGAGGCCGCAAGCGCGATGCACTCCGCCACAACGTCCATATCCTCGGGGCGCAGGCCGCGGCTGGTGGCCGCCGGGGTGCCGAGGCGCACGCCGCTCGTGATGAACGGGCTCTGCGGGTCGTTCGGGATGGCGTTCTTGTTCGCGGTGATGTAAACTTCATCCAGCCGATGCTCGAGCTCCTTGCCCGTGATGCCCTTGCCGATGAGGCTCAGGAGCATCAGGTGGTTATCGGTGCCGCCGGAAACGAGCTCCATGCCGCGCTTCATGAGGCCCTCCGCGAGCGCCTTCGCGTTGGCGAGGATGGTCTTCTGGTATTCCTTGAATTCGGGCTTCAGCGCTTCGCCGAAGCAAACGGCCTTTGCCGCGATCACATGCATGAGCGGGCCGCCCTGCGAGCCGGGGAACACGGCCTTATCGATCGCCTTGGCAAGCTCCTCCCTGCACAGGATCATGCCGCCGCGCGGGCCGCGCAGGGTTTTATGCGTGGTGGTGGTGACAACATCGGCATAGGGGACGGGGTTCGGATGCAGGCCGGCCGCGACCAGGCCCGCGATATGGGCCATATCCACAACGAAATACGCGCCCACTTCCTTTGCGATCTCCGCGATCTTATCGAAATAAATGGTGCGCGGGTAGGCGGAAGCACCCGCCATAATGAGCTTCGGCCTGCATTCGAGGGCGATGCTGCGCATTTCGTCGTAATCGATATAGCCGTCGTCATTCACACCATAGGGGACGAAACGATAATAGCTGCCGGACATATTGACCGGGGAGCCGTGGGTGAGATGGCCGCCGTGGGCGAGGTTCATGCCCATTACGGTATCCCCCGGCTTGATGAGCGCAAAATAAACCGCCATATTGGCCTGCGCGCCGGAATGCGGCTGCACGTTGGCATGGTCTGCTCCGAAAATCTCCTTCGCACGGTCGCGCGCGAGGTTTTCCACAATATCCACGCACTCGCATCCGCCGTAATAGCGCTTGCCCGGGTAGCCCTCCGCGTATTTGTTGGTGAGCACGCTGCCCATCGCGGCCATGACTGCCGGGGAAACGAAGTTTTCCGAAGCGATCAGTTCGATGTTGCGGCGCTGACGGGCGAGCTCCTTCTGCATGGCGGAGCCGACCTCGTCGTCAAACTGGGAAACAAAACCGATTGTATCCAGCATTTGCACATCCCCTTTTCCGTTATCATATATAAAATTTTATGCTCCGCCGGTCTCCCCTCGCGGAACAGATATAGTTATTATACATGATGCGCCGCAGGAATTCAAGGCGTGCCGCGCCCCTGTCCGAGCAAAAAAACAGGCCCCCAGGGCGCTCCCCCAAGGGCCTATACTCCTCTTTACCCGCCGCGCTTGCTGATGGACAGCCCGCCGTTCGAGCGCATGATCCGCTCCGCCTGCTTCGCGCTGACGCGGTTTGCAACGCTTGCATGAAGCCAGCAGTTGTTCCGCAGCCGCGGCTCCGGGATTTCCGAGGTTCGCGATTTATCTTCGTTATACCGTTTGAACACCGCCGCCATCGGCATCATGGACTGCGCCGACGAATTCCGGTTCAGGAAGGGAAAAATCTCATATTGGTCCATGGTTTTTTCCCCTTCGAACGCGGGGCTGCGGAGCTTCACGGACGTGATTTCCTCTCCGAGCGCCTCCCTGAGGGCGCGGGCCGCGTAATCGGCCTCATCGAAGGTAGGAAATTCAGCCACTATCGTAATGCTCATTGCCTTTTCTTCCTTTCTCATGTTCCCCGCACCGGGGCTTTCCCGCCGCGAAGGATCAAAAAAACAGCCGTGCAGCCTCCGGGTCCTTCCGTGCGGCGCCCGCGCAGGGCGGACGCCGCCGGTGTTTTTTACAGCGTTTCGCTGCAAGGCCGCAGAAAATCCGTTTGGTTTTATTCTTTCGTTTCGCACGGCGGCTATTCGTTTTCGGATTATCCACTTGCAGGAAAAGCGCGAAAGGAGTATACTAAAGAAGTAAACTTGTTGTATTTTGCGTTTCTTTTCGAATATTCGAGCATGAAACTGCCGCGAGGCAGTTTTTATATTGTCTTTTTTTTCATAAAATTTATTTTGGGAGGAACTTTCATCATGCCCGCCGATTTACATTGCCATACTAAGCTCTCGGACGGCTCCGCCAGCATCGAGGAACTGGTTTACATGGCCCGCCGCATGGGGCTCGCCGCCATTGCCGTGACCGATCACGATACGCAGGCAGGAGTTGCGCGCGCCGTGCTGATGGCAAAGAAATATGGAGTCACCGTGATCCCGGGCGTGGAGCTCTCGGCATACGATTACGAGCGGGGGCGGAAGGTCCACCTGCTGTGCTACCTTCCCGATTCGCCGGGCAGGCTCGAGGGCCTCTGCAAGCAGACGCTCGACAGCCGCAGCAAAGCAAACCGCAAGGCGGCCGAATTCGTGATCCAGCATTTTCCCGTTTCGGCCGATATGATCAACAAGCGCGCCACCGGCAGCACCGCGCTTTACAAGCAGCATATCATGCATGCGCTGGTGGACGCCGGCTGTTCCGACCGCATCTTTGGCCGGATGTTCGATTTTCTCTTCGGCAAGGAGGGCAAGGCGCGCGTCCCGGTGGAATACCCCGATGTTTTCGAGGTGCTGGCGCTCGCGAAGGACGCGGGCGGCATCGCGGTGCTCGCGCACCCGTATGCCTACGATTCGCTGGAGCTCCTCCCCGAGCTCGCGGAAAAGGGGCTGGACGGCGTGGAGGCCTGGCATCCGCGCCAGACGGAAGAGCAGTCGGCCGAGCTCGAGCGGCTGGCGGGGGAAATGGGCCTGCTTCTCACCGGCGGAACCGATTTCCACGGCGGATATTCCCTGCGCGTGCAGAAGGTGGGTAAATTCGTAACGCCGGACGAGCATCTGAAAAAGCTTCTGGAATATAAGCATAAACGGAAAAAGGGTTAAATATTCTAATATGAAACTGTTCTCAAAAAGGAGCTGCCGTTATGACGCATACTTATAAAACCAAGGGCGTTTGTTCCCGCGCCATCGACTTTGAGCTGACGGAAGACGGAATCGTCCGCGAGGTGAAATTCCACGGCGGATGCGACGGCAACGCCCAGGGCGTTGCGAAGCTCTGCGAGGGGCGCCGCGCGGAGGAGCTCATCGAGCTGCTGAGCGGCATCCGGTGCGGCCTCAAAAGCACCTCCTGCCCCGACCAGCTGGCAAAAGCCCTGCGCGAGCTGCTGCCGGAAGCCGAAGAGGATGCGCCTGCCGGGCGGCAGGCATAGGCTTATTTTTATTTGCAGAAAACAGATCACCCGCCGTGGCGCTTTTCGGTTCGGCAAGCGCCATGGCGGGTGATTGCTTTTGATACCGCAGGTTTTGCCTTTTCGGCCTTCACCGCGCGCATTTGTGAAGGCGGCCCTGCGGCTCTTCTTTTCTCTCGTCTTTTTGAAAGCCCCTGCATGAAACCCGCCCTTTTCCCTCATACTGAAAATAAATGGGAAAGGGGGAATCCGCCTTGGTATTTCAGTTCCGGCAGAAAATCGGGATGCGCACCGTGAAAACCGCCGTTGCCGTGGCGCTCTGCCTCGCGGTGGGCGTGGTTTTCCGGCGGGAAAGCATCTTTTACGCCTGCATCGCCGCCGTGATCTGCATGCAGCCCACGGTGGAAAAAACCTTCCTCGCAGGCGCGCACCGCTTTATCGGCACGCTTCTGGGGGCTGCGGTTGGCCTTCTCGTGCTGGTGCTTTCCGGCCTTTTACCCTATGGGCATACCGTCACCTATGTTTTTCTCATTCCGCTTGCCATGATCCTTTCCATTTACCTCTGCCTCGTTATCGACCGGAAGGACGCCGTTCCCATCTGCTGCGTCATTTATCTCGGCGTGGTCACGAGCTTCAGCGGCCCCCTCCCGGGCGCAGGGCTTTTCGTTTTGGCCCGTGTAATCGACACCACCATCGGCATCGGCATTGCCGTGCTCGTAAATAAATTCATTTTTCCTCGCCGGGGCTCCGCCTCTCTCCCTTCCGGAAAATAATCTCACTATGCAAAAGGGGCCGCAGCGAAAAAACCGCTGCGGCCTTAATTTTTTATAGATTGCCTGCGGCAATCTATAAAAATTGTCCATGTTGCCCGCTGC
>CAUBKG010000055.1 GCA_958436475.1 uncultured Clostridia bacterium | reverse complement strand
ATATCGCCAGGCACATCATCAGGAACAAAACGATCAAATAGAATCCATGCCCATATTTTTCAAAAATATCGACCAGCGGCGTACCGAGGGGCGGCTCGAGCAGGAACATGTAATTTTCACCCCAAAAATAATCGACCACGGCAGCCGGAACGGCAGTGGCCGTTAAAAAGCACATGACCTTCGGCATGTTCCGGATATTCGGATGAAAGCCCTGGCAATAGATCATGACCAGCGGAACGAAAATTAGGATCATGTGCAGAGTGATGCTCTGCAGCGTCTGAAAATGGAAGAAAGGATAGGTTTCCGCAATGCCGGAGGGCGAAAGGATGGCGGCGATGCCGCCCAGAAGCGAGGTAGAGCAAACAAATTCTTTCAGAGCCAGGCTTTTGGTAAAGACGGCAAGCGGGATATAAAAAATCTGCATCCCGCACAGATGCAGGGGAAGGAGCTTCACGAGCTGCGTATCTCCGGCGCAAAACACCCAGATGATACGCGCGATCTCCACCAGCGGCAAAAGGATCGCCGCGCCGCGAAGAATTCGCTCCACACGCATGGCAGACAGCTTCCGCACCATGTTGACCAGCCAGAAAAGCAGGATGGAAACAACGGCAATGGCGCACAAATGAGTTAGATCAAAATAGTGAAAGACCTTCTCCTGTGGGATCGAAGGCCAATATGCAAAAAAATATTCGATGACGACCTCCACCCTTCTTCAGAAATTTTTTATAGATCACGGCAGGCAATCTATAATAAGTCCATGTTACCCGCCTATTCGCGGTTAGTTTTTATTATACAGCATTCCCCATCATTTTGCAAATCTGTATACAAAAACGGCCGAATACCATATAAAAAGGGCTGCGCCGTTTCCGGGCAGCCCTTGAAAAATACAATTAATCGATCACCGTAACACGGATCACGCCGTCAATGGATTTGATCTCCTCGACCGCCTTCTCCGAAACCTTGCCGACGATATCGAGAACCGTGTAAGCATAATCCTTTTTGGATTTGTTGATCATATTCTCGATGTTCAAGTTTTCCGAAGAAACCGTGCTGGAAATCTGTGTGAGCATGTGCGGGATGTTGCGATGGATCACGCAGATGCGGCTTTCGGTTGCCCTCGGCAGGACGACCTCCGGCAGGTTGACGGAATTGGTGATGTTGCCGTCTTCCAAATAAGCAATCAGCTCCTGCGCGGCCATTCTTGCGCAATTGTCTTCCGATTCGGGGGTGGAAGCGCCGAGATGCGGAATGGCGATCACGCCCTCCACGCCGATGACTTCATCAGTTGGGAAATCGGTAACATACGCGGCGACCTTACCCGTTTCCAGAGCTTTCACAATGTCCGTGTCCGCCACGAGGCCGTTGCGGGCAAAGTTGAGGATGCGCACGCCGTCTTTCATAGAAGCAATTGCTTCGGCACCGATCATGCCTTTGGTTTCATTGGTCAGTGGGACATGCACGGTGATATAATCGCAGTTTTCATAAATTTCTTTTAAGCTTTTGGCATGGTGGATGGAGCGAGACAGCCCCCACGCAGCGTCTACCGACAGGTATGGGTCGTATCCATACACATCCATACCGAGGCTGTGCGCGGCATTGGCTACCAGGATGCCGATCGCGCCGAGGCCGATAACGCCGAGGCTCTTGCCGCTGATTTCAGGGCCTGCGAACGCGCTCTTCCCTTTTTCCACCAGCTTCGTCACCGCATCGCCTTCGCCTTTTAAGGTTTTGGCCCAATCGATCGCAGGAACGATCTTGCGGGAGCTCATCAGCATGCCCGCCAGCACCAGCTCTTTTACGGCGTTTGCATTGGCGCCCGGCGTATTGAATACCACGATACCGGCTTCCGAGCACTTATCGATCGGGATGTTGTTGACTCCGGCTCCGGCACGCGCAATGGCCTTGAGCTCCTTCGGCAGTTCCATATCATGCATGGAAGCCGAGCGGACCATAATAGCGTCCGCTCCGGTGATTTCATCGCCGTATGTATACGTTTTGGTATCGAAGCAATCGAGCCCGGAAGAAGAAATCTTATTGAGTGTTGCAATCTGATACATATCGTTCTCTCTTTCCAAAAATAATTCAGGAATTCTTTTCTTCGAATTCTTTCATGAAGGCGACCAGCTTTTCCACGCCTTCGATGGGCATAGCGTTATAAATAGAAGCGCGCATGCCTCCAACGGAACGGTGGCCCTTCAGGTTGACGAAGCCTGCCTCAATGGATTCCTTGATGAACTTTGCATCCAACTCCTCGTTGCCGGTAACGAACGGAACGTTCATGAGAGAACGATCCTTCTTCTCTACCGTACCTCGAAAGAGCTTGGAGGAATCGAGGAAATCATAAAGGATGCCGGCCTTCTTTTCATTATGGGCCTTCATGGCCTCGAGCCCGCCGAATTCGGATTTGATCCACTCGAGCACCAGCATGCAGATATAGATCGCATAGGTAGGAGGCGTGTTGAACATGGAGCCGTTTTCCGAATGCGTGGCGTAATTGAACATGGTGGGAGTGAAGTCCATTGCATTGCCGATGAGGTCTTCCCGGACGATAACGACCGTCAGGCCCGCAGGGCCCATGTTCTTCTGTGCACCGGCGTAAATCACGCCGAATTTCGAAACATCCACCGGTTCGGAAAGGATGCAGGAGGACATATCCGCA
Source organism: uncultured Clostridia bacterium (assembly GCA_958436475.1). Classification (GTDB taxonomy): domain Bacteria; phylum Bacillota; class Clostridia; order Oscillospirales; family Acutalibacteraceae; genus CAUBKG01. The sequence goes on along the minus strand of CAUBKG010000055.1, from coordinate 10,372 downwards.
ACCAGCGGAACGTCGCCCGTTTCCGGCAGCTTCGTGAAGCGGGTGCCGTAAATCGTATTGTTCAGGCAAATGTGGAAATAATCCGCATCCTTCGTGAAGGTGGAAGGATCCAGCTCCGGAATATACGAAAAGGTTTTATCCTTGGAGGAGGCAATTACATTGGCCTCGCCGTAACGCGCGGCTTCCTTATAGGCCTTGGTTGCCCACTGGCCGGTAATCACGAAATCCGCTTTCTTGTTCTTGTTCATCAGGTTCAGGGGAACCATGGCAAACTGAGAGGAAGCGCCGCCCTGAAGGAACAGGACTTTATAATTCTCCGGAATGTTCATGACCTCACGGAGAAGGGCCTCACAGTTTTCAATGATGCCCGCATAAACCTTGGAACGGTGGGACATCTCCATTACCGATTGGCCAGAGCCCTGGTAATCCAGCATTTCATCCGCAGCTCTCTTTAAGACTGCTTCCGGAAGAACGGAAGGGCCGGCTGAAAAATTGTATACTCTCGACAAAACAACTGCCTCCTTGCATGAATTTAGGATGTGATTACCATTATACCTGTTTCTTCTGCAAAGTCAATGGGATTGACAAAATGTTGTCAATCTTTTTTGCAAAAATTTGTGGATTTTTTCTTTTTCCCAAAAAACTTGTTTTGTTTTTTAACAATCTTCTGCATCCTCTACAATATTTTCCCCATAGCTTGGCCGGGCGGAGTGCCCCTTGGGCAGGATGAGAAAATCCGAAGCATCCCATCCGCCGTTCAAAAGGCGGCTGAGGAGCCGGTCGTCATACTCATATTCTATGTAATTCCAGTCATAAGCGTCCGCGGCTTTTTTCGCCGCCTGCTTCGCGGCGGAAGAATCGGTTCCCCTTTTTCCGATCACAGCGGCCCGGCGGTAATTACCCACAAAGCTCTCTTCCTCCGCCGCAAGGAAACGGGCGCTTTCTTCATCATAAATCCGGCGGTATTTTTCATACGCCGCCTTTTCATTTTTTCCATCCGGCACCGGGCTGTTTTCCACCCATCCTTCCGTGTACCAGAAGGTTCCGCTTTCCTCTTCGAATGCCCGTCGGTATCGTTCCCTGCTCCCGAGTAGCAGGGTGATGCAGTCTGCTGCTCGGGGCAGCACAATGGGATATTTCCGGGAGGTTACGCCGCAAGTGCCACCGCCGCACAGCCCATAGGCTAATAAGATGGCATCGTAATCGGGCATGCTCCCGGAGCAGGAATAAATGTCTTCCCCGCGGTCGATGCGGTCGATTTCCGCCTGAAGCGTCTTTTGCAGCAGGGCCGGGTCGTTATGGAAGCCCTGGCGAAGGAACGTCACGTCGATATAATGCGGGCAGACGGCGCTTAAGGCGCTGATTTCCCTTGTGAGCACCTTGCAGGCAATCAGTTTCAAGCGCATGAAAACACATCCTTTCCTTTCGGGGGGGAATTATTGTATAATAATCGCGAGCACTTATTCTACCAGGTTCATGCCCTCGCCGTCTCGCCGTCGAAAGGCGGCAACCGCCGGGTTGGGCAATTATACCATTCACACTTCGTGTTCATGGGTATATATCTGCTTTGCAGATTATACCGGCCTGATGCCCCCACGCCACAGAGTGGCGGGTTGGGCAATTATACCATTCACGCTCCGCGTTCATGGTATAATAAACTATAAACAGAAAGCAGGAGGCGGCAGGGATGAAAGTTACCGTATATTACGGAAATGAATCAACAATTTATGAAGAAGCCGGCGTATGCACGGCCACGGAGCTTCTCCGCCGCCATGGTTTTCCAATAGATTCTCCCTGCGGCGGCAGGGGCTCCTGCGGCAAATGCAAAATAAAGACTTTCGGCCGGCTCTCCCCTCCCTCCCAAGCGGAAAAAAAGCTCCTTTCAGAGAAGGAACTGGAGGAGGGCGTCCGGCTCGCCTGCCGGTGCTTTTTGCTGGGAGACTGCACCCTCATGCTGCAGCCAGCCGAAATCCGCGCCGGTGCTGAAGCTCCGGCAGAACCGGCGGCTCCGCTCGGCCTTGCGCTGGATATCGGCACCACCACCATTGCCGGTGCTTTTTACGAGCTCTCCACCAAACAAAAGCTTTCGGAATTTACGGTTTTGAACCGGCAGCGAGCCTTCGGCCATGATGTGATCAGCCGCATCCAATTTACTATGGAAGCGCCTCAAAACCGGGCGGTTCTGCAAAAAATTTTGGTGAAACAAATAAACGAGCAGATCGGAAGCCGCCTAGTGGAGCAGTGCGTGCTGTGCGGCAACACCGCTATGATGCATTTTCTCTTCGGTCTGGATGCTTCTTCCCTTGCTTCTTACCCGCATACACCCCGCTGTTTTTTCGGTGAATCCTTTTCCGGGCGGGATATTGGGCTAAACGCCGGTGCTGGCTATGCTTTTCCCTGTATTTCCGGCTTTGTCGGAGGCGATACGGCGGCAGGGCTTTTGGCACTGGAGCTTGCCGGCACAAAAAAGCCTTACTTGCTGATCGATATCGGAACAAACGGTGAAATCGCCCTGCATACCGGCAAGGAAATCCTCTGCTGCTCCTGCGCCGCCGGGCCCGCGTTCGAAGGGGCCCATATTTCCAGCGGCTGCGGCGCGGTGGAAGGCGCTGTGTGGGGAGTGCGGCGGGAAAATGGCCGCATGTCTTTTTCCACCATTGGCGATGCGCCCGCCTGCGGCGTGTGCGGCTCCGGCCTCATCGATTGGATCGCCTGCCTGCTGGAGGAAGGCCTTCTGGAGGAAAACGGATACCTGGAAAAGCCTGTGCGGCTCGGCGATTCGGCAGTCTACTTGGAACCGCAGGACGTGCGTGAAATCCAGCTTGCAAAGGCGGCGATGGCCGCGGGAGTGGATACCCTACTGCAAAAGGCCGCGCTCACACCGGAAGAAATCGCAACCGCCGCTCTCGCGGGCAGCTTCGGCGAGCATTTGAATCCCGCTTCCGCCTGCCGCATCGGGCTTATACCAAAAGGCTTAGAAGAAAAGCTGGTTTCCGCGGGAAACACCGCGTTATGCGGGGCAAAACGAGTGCTTCTTCAAGGTTACAATCAGGAAATGGCCCTGCTGCTTGAAACTATCCGATATATCGAACTTGAATCCGATCCTGTATTTAATGAAGCCTTTGTGGAGCGCCTAACGTTTCCATCATAATTCAATGTATGGATAGGGCAAAAGCTCCCGCGCGGTTTTGACTACCGGCTGTTTTCCCTCATCCAGCACGATCACACGGATATCCGGGCAATATTCAAACAGCATCTGCCGGCAGTTGCCGCACGGGGAAACGATCTGGTTTTTCTTTTCCGGAGAAGCGACTGCCACAATGCACTCGTATTCCCGTTCCCCGGCTATTTTTGCCGCCCCCATTGCCTCAAATTCCGCGCAGGAGCCGTGGATTCCATCGCAATTCACCCCTGTAAACACCGCTCCGCTTTTGGCACGGAGCGCCGCTCCCACCACGTGATAGCGGTTCCCTTTTTCATACACACGGTTGATGGCATCCGCCGCCGCGGCGACCAATTCCTTTTGTTCCGGCGTGAGTGGCATAAAAAATCTCCTTTGTTTTCGAGGTTTACGCTTAGTATAACATGAAATGCGCCAGTAATATATAGAAACACTATTCCCGGGCATTCCAAAAATTTCAGGCGCAAAAAAAATAAGCTCCGCCGGAAACCCAACGGAGCTTATTGAAATATTGCTGTTTTTACCTGAATTTCTTGCAGACCTTTTTCAGCAAAGCAGAAAAGTTTCGTTTCCCTGCCCCGGCCTATTCTTCCGCCAGAGCGAGTACCACACTCTGTGCCAATCTAATCTCTGCTGCATTCTTCCTGAATGCCGAACTGAAAGCGCTTAAAAATTTCACTTAACAACTCTGCATGGAATAGGAAGAAATCTGCCTTCATCTGCTGTACTCAGAAACGAAAGATTTTCCCTTCTGTTCCCTTTCCAGTTTCCATTTACTTTTCCATTGGACCAATCTCCTGCATGCAATATGATCGGTTTCTCAACCGTACGCTTCAAACACTTGCAGAACCTTGATTAAATATCACAAACTTAAATGGAAGTTTTTCCTTGCGTTTTTCAGAACACACTTTGGATTCAACGCTCCAAGTTTCACGATTTTGGAATCACACCCACAGAAGCCTGCTCTAAACAGTTTCCGGAAAAACTCACCGTCATTTCAAAATGGTTTGGGTCAAAGCGCACGGCTGATACCCTGAAACGGTTCCTCATCGTACACTGGAATCAGCCCCTTTCTATCTTTTTTCTTAGAACAACTTCTCTCTTGTTCTGGTTTTATTATAGCGTGATGTATGTATATTGTCAATAGTATTTTTCAAGATTTTTATATTTTTTTATGAATTATATCATATGCTTTGTAAAATTCCGAAAAAAACGGCCTCCTGCTGCAGCACCCCGCAGCAGGAGGCCGTTGCTTCACGAAGGCCCGTGTGGGTAAGCTTTATGATACAGTAAACTCACAGGTGTATATATTATTGCTCGAATCAGCATCGGTATAATATCCGCGTAACTGAACCTTTAATGTGTGCACACCGGGAGTTGCCGTCCAGGCCTGTCCCGATACAATGTCACAAGATTCGCCGGTTTTGAGTAATATTTCGGCACCGGATGCATCTTGCAAATTATTTGCGTAACCAATCAGCTGATCGTCAACATAAAAATTCACCCAGCCGCGGGATTCTTTCCGCATATATGCCCCGCCATTGTAAACGGTCGTATTAAACAGATAATCCCGTCCCTGTATCATAGTGCCGGAAGGATACCATCCGGCGCTGGTAATTTCCAAATCCGGCTCTCCGGCAAAAATGGTTAAATCCGCAGTGCTTCCATTGCTGAAATGGAAACGGACATCTAATTTCCCAATAAAGGCAATCATCCGGCTTAAAAAGGCTTCTTTGATCGTTACTTTACTGCCGTTGACGGTATAATGGGTGCCTTCCGTCAGCGTGTAATAGTGCACGCCGGCGCTGCCAGTATTTCCTTCCACCGATACAAGCGTATTGCCGTAATAAGCAATGGTTACTTCCACATCGCCGTTTTCTATATAAGTATATTCGGTAAAGCTGAGGACCGGGTCGGCGGCGGCAAAAGCAGAAAGCCCCGGTATAACAGAAAGCAGCATAAGCATCGTTAGTATAACGGCAATTGATTTTTTCATTTTTTTACATTCCTTTCTATCATTCGATTGATCTCAAAAAAATTCAATTTGAACCATTGGAACCATCTCCCCATATATAAATCTTTTCTTAAATATAACATAATTAATATAAATTTTCAAGAAATTATTGGAATTGTATTAATTTTGTGTGTATTTTTCCGGATTTTCTGCATGTATCTGTTCACTTCCGGCAAAAAGTTTTCTCTGATTCTTTCTGGATAATCTGCTTGCAATAACTTTCTATTGACCTTGCCTTAAAAAAAGTATAATATTATCTCGTGACAAGTGGATACTAACATAAAGGTGGTTATAGGAATGACTGACGATTTCAACCCCGAAATTATCTCCGTAATAGACGATGACGGAAAAGAATATCAGTTTGAGGTCCTCGATCAGCTCGAAGACGGTGATTCCCTCTATTATGCCCTCCTGCCCGTGCAGGACGAAGCGCAGGATATTGTGGAAGACGACGGCGAGCTGGTTATTTTGAAGCTGGCGGAGGAAGACGGCGAGGAAGTTTTCGTCACTATCGAAGACGATGATGAATACGAAAAAGCCGCCGCTGCCTTTACGGAACGGCTTCAGGACCTGTTTGAGATCGACGAACAGGAAGAATAAGCCCCCATTCTAGTATCCGCCCTGCGCTGTTCGCGGACCGGCGGCATTATAACCCTACAAGTTTTATAATTAGGAAGTTGTTTTTCACGCGGGGATTGCAGGCCTCCCGGCCCTTGTGCCGGACGTTGGAAGCATGGTACCGCGTAAGGCAGCGTATCCACCCTGCTTTTATGTTGCAGGTTATCAACTGCCGCCATTACGGCAGTGCGGGGCTCTTTTTAGTGAAACGAACCGCCGCCTTCTGAGGAATCAGAGGGCGGCGGTTTTGCTGCATTTATACAAGGTAAAATATTCAAATTGTTTTACGCTGTGCAGCGCCGTGCCTGCAAAAGGGATTTTCATATTTCCGTTCAAACACGGTTAAACTAAAAGGGATATGAAAAAGCTCAAACTTATTTCACTCGGATTTATTACCGGGGTTCTGAACGGCCTTCTGGGCGCGGGAGGCGGAATGATCGTGGTTCCCCTTCTGAAAAAGCTGGGGGTTAGCGTAAAAAGCGCGCACGCAACCTCTGTGCTGGTCATTCTTCCCCTTACCCTGGCCAGCGCCTGCCTCTATCTGTTTCAGGGGCGGATGACCCTAAATGACGCCTGGATTTATATGCCCTTCGGCGCTGTAGGCGCGGTTATAGGCGCAAAGCTCCTCCCAAAGATATCGAACAAGGCCATAAGCAGAATTTTTGCTCTGTTTATAATTTATGCCGCAGTAAGGCTGTTTTTTCGATGAGCATCTGGATATCCGGACTGGCCGGGCTGTTCGCCGGGCTGCTCGGCGCAATGGGGCTGGGCGGAGGCAGCGTGCTCCTTCTGTATCTCACCCTGATTGCCGGAACCGAGCAAATTACCGCGCAGGGAATCAACCTGCTTTTCTTCATCCCCTGCGCCTTAGTCGCCCTCCTTTTTCACCGAAAAAACAAACTGATTCAGTGGAAAACCGCACTTTGGTGCGCGGCGGGCGGGCTTTTTGGGGTGCTGCTTGGCTCTTTTCTGGCGGGATTGTTCAGCAGCAGCCTCCTTTCAAAGATCTTCGCCGTTTTTTTGCTGCTGATCGGCATTCGGGAATTTTTAACTGCCGGAAAGCAAAGGGAAGAACTCATCGAAGAATATACAGAATCGAAACAGAGCTATGATATTGGTGAATGATCGCCCTTTTCTTCCCCTTCTAAAAAGCTCCGTTATGGCGTGCGCCATAACGGAGCTTTTTCCTCTTTACTTTTCCAGATGCCATTTGATTCCCTGCGGGGTGTCTTCCAGAACGACTCCCATCGCGCGCAGCTGGTCGCGGATGGCGTCCGCCGTGGCAAAATCCTTCTGCTTTCTGGCGAGGGTACGCTTCTCGATCAGCGCTTCCACTTCCGCATCCAGATTCTGTTCTTTTTTCTGATACAGCAGACCCAGCACGTCGCACAGTTCGCAGAAGAGCTCCATCGCAAAGGTGCAGAGGCCGCGGGAAGCGCGGTCTGTTACCTTGACATTGATGTCCTTCGCAAGCTCGAATACGGCCGCAATGGCATCCGCCGTGTTGAGGTCGTCATCCATGGCGCGGATAAATTCCTCCCGCCTTGCTTCCAACTGCTTTTTGATATCTTCCTCTCCCTCGCAGGGGCCGTCCGCCGCTTTTTCCAGGCGGAACTGTAAATTATCGCGGCAGTGGTAGAGCCGTTCCAGCGCACTGCGGCACTGGTCCAGAATCTCCCGGCTGAAATTGATCGGGCTGCGGTAGTGAGAAGAAATGTTCAGGTAACGGATCGGCTCATAGCCATATTGCTCCGCGATCTCCCGCACGGTAAAAAAGTTGCCGAGCGATTTGGACATTTTCCGGTTATCCACATTGATATACCCATTGTGCAGCCAGTACCGCGCAAACGGCACGCCGTTGCAGCATTCGCTCTGCGCAATTTCGTTTTCGTGATGCGGGAAGATGAGGTCCTGCCCGCCGCAGTGGATATCGATTTCCCTGCCCAGATATTTTCGAGCCATGGCGGAGCATTCGATATGCCAGCCCGGCCGGCCCTTGCCCCAGGGAGAATCCCAGCTCGGTTCCCCCGGTTTTGCCGCCTTCCACAGCACAAAATCCATGGGGCTTTCCTTTTGATCGCTTACGTCAATACGCTTGCCCGCCATGAGATCCTCGAGCGGCTGGTGAGAGAGCTTGCCGTATTCCTGGAACTCCGCGACACGGAAATACACGTCTCCCTCCGCCACATAGGCAAATCCCTTTTCCACCAAAGTCCCGATAATATCCAGAATCTCGTCGATGTTTTCGGTGGCCTTCGGATGGATGGAGGCCTTTTTGAAGTTGAGCCCTTTTGCATCGGTCCAGAATTCGCCGATATATTTTTCCGCCAATTCCTTCACCGTGGTGTTTTCCTCTTTCGCACGGTTGATGAGCTTATCATCGATATCGGTAAAATTCTGGACGAACGTTACATCATAGCCGCGGTATTCGAGATAGCGCCGGAGCACATCGAACACGCACAGCGGCCTGGCGTTGCCGATGTGGATATAATTATACACCGTGGGGCCGCAGGCATACATGTGCACCTCGTTGCCCTTGATCGGGACAAATTCTTCCTTCCGGCGGGTAAGCGTATTGAACAGTTTCATTTTGTTTCTCCTTCCGTGAGCTCTCGAATGGTGTTTTCCAGGGAATCGATGCGGTACTGCAGACGGCAGATTTCCTGTGACAGCGGGTCCGGAATATGCACCTGGTCGAGATTTTCAATCCTTTCGCCGTTCTGCCGTGCGATCCTCGCAGGCACGCCTACCGCCGTGCAGTTGGGTGGCACTTCATTGAGTACGACCGCGTTGGCAGCGATTTTAGAATGGTCTCCTACCTTAAAGGGGCCGAGCACCTTGGCGCCGGAACCGACCATCACGCCGTTGCCGATGGTGGGATGGCGCTTTCCCTGTATTTTTCCCGTTCCTCCAAGGGTTACTCCCTGGTAAATGGTAACGTCGTCTCCCACTTCGGCCGTTTCGCCGATCACGACGCCTGTTCCGTGGTCGATAAACACCCTGCGGCCGATTTTTGCCGCCGGATGGATTTCTATGCCGGTTTTTCGCGCCGCACGCTGGGAGATCATGCGCGCGATAAACGTCATTTTATGCCGGTAAAACCAATGCGCCCGCCGATGGGAACGGATCGCCTTCATCCCCGGATACAGCATCATGACCTCAAAAAAAGAGCTCGCCGCCGGGTCGCGTTCCATTACGGTTGCAACATCCTCTTTCAGCCGGTCAAACATAATAATCATTCCTCAAATAAAATTGCCGCCCTCGCCGCGTCGGATGCGCGACGGAGGCGGCTTTAAAACACATAAGCCACGGTTCCACTCCGTTTGGTTCTCTTTTGGCGGGTAACGGCGCCTGCCGCAGCGGGATACTTACCTGCAGCTTCCCCCGCCGCGCTATCGGGTGCATTTCATCCGGCCTCTGCAAGCGGAATCACAGCTAAATTTCCGCCTCTCTGGTGCAGCAGCTCACGGGCTACTTCTCCCGAATCATCGCGTTTAATACATTATATAATCGCACCCATAAAAATGCAATTACTATTTTCGGTGATCCACATAGGAGCGGTTGACCCACATATAATGTACGCCGGAAATCAGCGTAATGAGCGCGGTGCCCCAAAGGAGGACCTGGCTCGTGACGGAGAGAGCCAGCGCCAGCCCCGGGCCGGAAAACACCTTGATCTGTTCAAAAAAGAGCACCAGGATGATAACCAGCATCTGGCTGACGGTTTTCACCTTGCCCCACATGCTCGCGGCGATCACATTGCCTTCACCCGCGGCGACCAGGCGCAGAGAGGTGACCAAAAACTCCCGTGTCAAAATGATCATGGGGATCCAGACGCTGCAAATCCCCTCACTGAGCATCCCGAGCAGCGCCGCAGTTACCAGCATTTTATCGGCCAGCGGGTCTAACAGCTTGCCGAAATTGGTGATGAGATTGCGCTTTCGGGCAATCTTGCCGTCTAACAAATCGGTAACGGAAGCGGCGATAAACAGCGCCATCGCAATAAGATAATGAAACGGCAGAGTATCCCACAGCATGAACACCAAAAACAGCGGCGCCATAACAATGCGCAGGATAGTCAGTTTATTCGGCGTGTTCATCTGCTTCCCCCTTCCCTGAGACGCGAGCTTCGCCCATCAAATCATATTCGAGAACATCCCCAATCAGAACCGGCACGAAATCGCCTTCCTGCAGGGGGGTATCACATGTGAAGAAAACTTTGCAGTCGATCTCGGGAGCATCCGCCTTTGTGCGGCCGAAATACCGTTTCACAGAAGGATCGTATCCTTCCACGAGCACGGTTTCCTCCCGACCGATCTTCCCGCGGCTGAGCCCCTCTGCAATGCCGGCTTGCATATCCATGATCGTTTCCATGCGGCGGGCCTTGGTCTCCTCTTCCACCTGCCCGGGGAACTCCGCCGCGGGCGTGCCCTCTTCCGCCGAATAGGCAAAGCAGCCGAGGCGGTCGAACCGGATTTCCCGCACGAATTCGCACAGCTCGGTGAAATTCTCTTCCGTTTCCCCGGGAAAACCGGCGATGAGCGTAGTCCGCAGGGTTA
>CAUBKG010000054.1 GCA_958436475.1 uncultured Clostridia bacterium | reverse complement strand
CTGTTTTCCGCCAAAGCTTGAAAGGAAGGGCGGCATATGATATCATATTTATGCTGCAATTGCCTTTTGGGCATTTGGCGGTATTGGGGAAGCGGTTTCTCTTTCAAGGGGGTAAGCCGCTTCCTTCTTATTTTTTGATGGAATCTCTCACCAGATAAATACCTTTTCTCACGATTTCTGAGCGAGTTGCGTTTAGTTCTCTGACACAATCATCTAAAATTTCTTTTGTAGCTTTATCAACCCGCAGATAAATCCGTTCCGATAAAGGATTCTCCGATGGGGGACGCCCCATCTTCTTCCCCGACATTTTCTCACCTCACTTTTCGTCGGCTTATAATCATAATACTTGTTAGCCTACAGAATGTCAACGGCTGAATATATAACACCAAAACCATCCTACAAAACACGGGATTTTTTCATGCAGTAAAAAACGCCGCGGACGGTTTCCCGTCCGCGGCACTGTTATAATATTGTATGAGTACCGAAAAGTCAACGGCGTAGGGGCGGCCATCGGCCGCCCGTCGAAAACAAAATTGCCTGCTCGCGGAAAAATCGGGCAGGTCGTGTAGGGAAAAGCGGGCGCCCAATGGGCGCCCCTACGGCGGTCCCGGAAAGCAATCTGCACATATGGGCCTTCGCGTAGGGGCGGCCATCGGCCGCCCGCGAAAGCAAAATTGCCCGCCCGCAGAAGGCCATGCAGAATGTACAGGACAGGACGGGCGCCCAATGGGCGCCCCTACGGCGGCTCCGGGAAGCGAGCCGCACAGATTGGCCTTCGCGTAGGGGCGGCCATCGGCCGCCCGCAAAAAATTGCCCGCCCACAGAAGGCCATGCAGAATGCACAGGACAGGACGGCGCCCCTGCGGTATTGAGGGGAGGGGGCACGGCTGTCCCTTGTTTTGCGGGGCTTTATGCGCCGAACAGGCGGCGCTTCATGCCGGCCTTATCGAGCGCCGCCCCGAGCGCCATATACAGCACGGCGCTTGCCAGCGGCTGGATGAGCCCCATGGGAACAGAATAAAGCGGCGCGATAAAGTTCCAGAACAGAAGGGCCTCTGCAAGGTAATACCCCACAATGCAGATGACTCCCGCAAGCACGGGCGCGAGAAAATTACGGCGGCAGAGGATGCTTTTCTGCGCGCTCGTGAAGCAAACTGCCATCAGGGGCTTGATGATGAGCGTGGGGAGGGCCCAGAGGGCGCTGCCCGAAAGGATATCCGCCATCGCGGCGCCGATCCCCCCTGCGAGCATGGCATAAGGGCCGGGCAGAATACTCGCCGCGAGATAGAGGAAGGTATCCCCGATATGGATATACCCGCCGGCCGTCCCGATGCCGATGCGCGGGAACAGCGTCGTGACACAGATGATCGCGGCAAACAGCGCCGCGGTTACGATATTCTTCGTTTTGCTTTGGTTTTGCATGCTCGAAAACATCCCTTTAAAAGTAAATCAGACCTTTTGCAGCATGGCGAGATATTCGCCGGTAAAACAAACCCTGTATTCCCCGGCATTTTCCTTCAGCACGCCCTTTCCGGAGACGTCCTCCACCGGCGCCATGAGGAAGGAGCCAGGCTCTGAAGCGAGGAATTCCTCTTCCCCGCCCTCGGTGGGAATGAAATCGGCATAGAGCTCCCCGGCAAAGAGGACTGACTGCGTCCACCCCGAAAAGGCGCGGGGCACTTCGATATTGGGGTCGTCCACCCTCTTATAGGTACAGTAAAGGGCTTTGCCGGAGGTCTCGTTTTCCGCACTCACCGCCTGGACGGCGGTTTCATATTCCGGCTTATAAATTTCCCCGCGGTACTGGTTCAGGATGAACCCCTCGTTGCCGAGGAACACGGCGAAGGCTACCACCACCGCCGCGGCGAGCACCGCGCGGTTTCCCCGGAGGGCGCGGAACAGGGCAACGAGCCCCCGCGCCGCAAGAACAGCGAGGATGGAATAAACGGGGTAAATATACCGGTCGATTTTAGACTGGGAAACGGAAAAGAGGAGCAGGGGGATGAGCAGCCCCAGCCACAGCACCCAGGTTTCCTTCGGGGCTTCGAACCCGGTCTTCAGTGCGGCGAAAACCTTTTCGCGCTTCACAGCCAGCAAAATCACCGCCAGAAGCAGGAGGACGAAAAGCCCTGCGAAAAGGAGCTTGTTATCGTCCAACACCGTTTTCACATAAAACACCGGCCCGAGGCCGCCTCCCGTATGGTTTTCCACCACGGTGGTTACGCGGTTGAACAGGTCGATGGTGACCATGCGGTAGAAAAACTCGGTGCCGTCCTCCAAATAGCGGAACACCGCCCAGAGCGCCACCGGCAGCAGCGCCGCAGCGCTGAGGAGATAATCGGATACGCGCATCTTGCGAAACAGCCGGAACAGCAGCCACACGAAGAAGATGGCGGCAAATGCCGTTAACGCATGCGCACCCTTATCGAGCAGGGCAAGGACAGCCGCCAGCACCGCGAGGGGAAAATACTTCGTTTTTTTGACGCTTAGCATCAAAAAGAAAATACAGAGAAAATAAAGCAGGTAAAACAGCCCGTTCGGATCCCCGAACCGGAGGCTGAAGCCGTTGATCGAGGAGAGCCGCGGAATGGCGGCGAAAATCAGCCCCGAGCAAAGTGCCACCTGCCGCCCGTAAAACCGGCGTGCGGCAAGCATGATAACCACCGTGAGGATCACGCCCGAAAGGGCGGCGTAAAACCGGAGGCCGAGCGTGCCGAAGCCGAAAACCCGGTAGCCGATGGCGATCATCCAGCTGGAAAGCGGCGGCTTTACGTTCCAGTAGTCGTATTCATATCCATAGGAAGTGGCGGTATATTCGCCCGTTTTCACCATTTCATAGGCGTTTACCCCGTGCCTCGCTTCGTCCATATTCTGGATCGGGTATTCGCCGATCCGGTAAAAGAAATTGAATGCGCTCAAAACAGCGATCAGCAGGGCGAAAATCAGGAACAGGCGCTGTTTCGTTTGGTCTGCCAATTTTGTTTTCATGGGTGTTAGAGCCTCCTCTTTTTTGCACTTGGCCCCCGGGCGCCGCAGGAATTCCCCGGGAAAGTAAGCGAAGGGCCGCCGGAAAAGCCTTCTCCCGGCGGCCCTTCCGCGTTTTACAGAGCCGTGATTTCGTCGTTCGTCATAAGATGCACGCCATTTTCCCGCAGGATACGGGCGGCCGCCTCGTTATCGCTCACGCGGAGGATGACGAACGCCGTTTCCTTCTGCGGGTTCAAAAAGGCGTAAACGTATTCCACCGCCACGCCGGCGCGGTCGAGCGTTTCCACGGCGAGGTTCAGCCCGCCGGGAGAATCGGGCACGGCAACCCCCAGCACATCGGTCAGGGTAAAAGTGTAGCCGCCCGCCCGCAGGGCCTCCCTCGCCTTTCCGGGATCGTCCACGATCAGGCGGAGAATGCCGTAATCCACCGTATCCGCAATGCTGATGGCGCGGATATCGATTTTATGGTCGGCCAGAAGCTTCGTCACTTCGCAAAGCCGGCCCCTTTTGTTTTCCACAAACACGGAAATCTGCTGAATCAACATAGTAACGCGATCCTCTCTTCTGGGGCGGGAGCCGCCCTCTTTATTTGCCTTCGCAGCCGTAGCCCAGCGCAAAGGCCCGGAGGTTCATATCGATGAATTTTGCCGGCACCGTTTCGCGGATAGCCGCTTCCCAGCTTTCCCGCGGGAATTCCATGTGCCGCGCGCAGAGCCCGATGAGCACGATATTCGTGGCCTTCGCGGAGCCCGCTTCCATGGCGAGCCCGAGCGCGTCCACCGCGGTAACGTCCGCTCCCGCGGCGCGGATTTTGCCGATGATATCCTCCGGGTAGGAGGCAACGCCGGTTACCACCGGCATCGGGTCCATCTGCTGGGTGTTGGTAATGATCTTGCCGTCTTTCCTGAGGTAAGGCAGCCAGCGGGCGGCCTCCAGCGCCTCAAAGGAAAGGATGAAATCGGCCTCGCCTTTTTCGATGACGGGGGAAGCTACGCTCTCACCGTAACGCACATAGGTGACGACCGAGCCGCCGCGCTGCGACATGCCGTGCACCTCGGAAACCTTAACATCGTGCCCGGCGGCGACCAGAACCGCGCCGAGCACGCGGCTGGCGAGCAGGGTCCCCTGGCCGCCCACGCCGACGATCATCATGCTTTTCACCTGTTCCATTATGCTTTTGCCTCCCTTTCTTCAATCGCGCCGAAGCGGCAGAGCTGCGTGCAGACATTGCAGCCGACGCACTGGGTAAAGTCGATGCGGGCCTTGCCCTCCTTCATGCTGATGGCCGGGCAGCCGATCTGCATGCAGGCGCGGCAGCCGGTGCATTTTTCGGTGTTGACGCGAAGAGGCGGGTTGTGCTTCACATATTTTAAGAGCGCGCAGGGGCGGCGGCTGATGATGAGGGAGGGCTCCTCCGCCTCGAGCTCTTCGTTCACGACCTGCTTTGCGGTTTCGAGGTCGTTCGGGTCGATGACGCGCACGCGGCGGATTCCGCAGGATTTTGCCAGCGCCTCGAGATCGACCGCCGCGGTGGGGTCCCCCTTGATGGTGTAGCCGGTGGTGGGGTTCTGCTGGTGGCCGGTCATGCCGGTGATGCTGTTATCGAGCACGATCACGGTGGAAATGCCCTTGTTGTACGCAATATTGATGAGCCCCGTGACGCCGGAGTGGATAAAGGTGGAATCGCCGATCACCGCAACCGACTTTTTGGCCGAATCCCCTCCGCGCGCCTGGTTGAAGCCGTGCAGCGAGGAAACGGAAGCGCCCATGCAGACGCAGGAATCGATGGAGGAAAGGGGCGCGAGCGCGCCGAGGGTATAGCACCCGATGTCTCCGCTCACATACACCTTTGCCTTGCGCAGCGTGTGGAACATGGCGCGGTGCGGGCAGCCCGGGCAGAGCACGGGCGGCCGGCCGGGGATCTCCGCTTCGGCCGTGCGGTATTCCGCGGTTTCTCCTAAAATCTTTTCGCGCACGATGGCCTGGGAATATTCATCGCAGAAGGAGAAGACGTCTTTTCCGATGACCTCGAGCCCCAGCTTTTTGCAGTGGGATTCGATCACATCGTCGAGCTCCTCCACCACATAGAGCTTTTCCACCTGGGAGGCAAAATCGCGGAGCAGCTCCACCGGCAGCGGGTTCACCAGCCCCAGCTTCAGATACGAAGCGTTTTCGCCCAGCGCCTCCTTTGCATACTGATACGAAATGCCGGAGGTGATGACGCCGATTTTGGTTCCGTGCATTTCCACGCGGTTGATGGGCGCGGTTTCCGCCCATTCGGCGATCTTCTTCTGGCGCTCCTCCACGACGATGTGGCGCTTTTTCGCCATGGCCGGCATCATCACGTTTTTCTGAACGTCCTTTTTATATTCCTTCAGCGGCAGCTCCACACGCGGGGAAAGGGAAACGAGGCTGCGGGTGTGCGAAACGCGGGTGGTGAGCCGCAGGATTACGGGCGTGTCGAACTGCTCGGAAAGCTCAAAGGCTAATTTTGTATAGGCGAGGCATTCCGCCGAATCGGACGGCTCGAGGAGCGGCACCTTCGCGCCGATGGCATGGCGGCGGGTATCCTGCTCGTTCTGAGAGGAATACATGCCGGGGTCGTCGGCCACGCCGACGACGAGCCCTGCGTTCACGCCGCAGTAAGAGGCGGTATAGAGCGGGTCGGCCGCGACGTTTAAGCCAACGTGCTTCATCGCGCAGAAGGAGCGCGCGCCTCCGAGCCCCGCGCCGATGGCAACCTCCATGGCCACCTTTTCATTGGGCGCCCATTCCGAATAAATTTCCGGGAATTCCTTGGCCACCGTTTCGGTGATTTCCGTGCTGGGGGTTCCGGGATAACTGGAAACGACCCGGCAGCCGGCTTCATACAGCCCGCGTGCAACGGCCTCGTTGCCGAGTAACAATTCTTTCATTGGGGTATAATCCTCCTATTTTTGGTTTCGAAGGTCCAGAACGCGCTTGGCCTTGCCCTGGAAACGCTCCAGCGTCTTGGGCTCCACGATGCTCACCTTTGCATCGAGTCCGAGCACCGAGCGGAGTTTCGCTTTGATCCTGTTGTGGAGCTGCTGCAGCTCCGAATAGCTTTCAAGCACGCGGCCGTCGGTCAGCTCCACCTGGACCTCCAGGGTATCGGAGCAGCCCTCGCGGCGGACGACCAGCTGGTAATGCGGGCCCACGCCCTCCATCCCGACGAGCACGCTTTCCACCTGCGAGGGGAACACGTTCACCCCGCGGATTTTGAGCATATCGTCGCTCCGGCCCATGATCTTCGCCATACGCGCAGTGGTGCGCCCGCATTTGCAGGGCTCGTAGGTGACCTTAGACAGGTCCTTCGTGCGGTAGCGCAGGAGGGGGATACTCTTTTTGGTGAGGGTGGTCACCACGAATTCGCCCGCCTCGCCTTCCGGCAGGGGCTCGAGCGTCTTTTTATCGAGCACCTCGCAGAGGAAATGGTCTTCGTTGATGTGCATGCCGCAGCGTTCCTCGCAGTCTCCTGAAAGGCCGGGACCGCACAGCTCCGAAAGGCCGTAATTATCCGTTACGAACATTCCCCAGTTCTTTTCGATCTGGCTGCGCATCTCGGGGGTGCACCCTTCCGAGCCCAGCAGGCCGAGGCGCAGGTGGTAATCGCTCATCGGGTATTCGCCCTCCATGGCGCATTCCGAGAGATAGAGCGCATAGGAGGGGGTGGCAACGATGGCGCTGGTTTTAAAATCGCGCATGAACATCAGCTGCTTCTCGGTGTTGCCCGCCGAAGTGGGAACCACCGTTGCGCCGATCTTTTCGAGCCCGTAATGCAGGCCGAGCGCCCCGGTGAACATGCCGTAGCCGAAGCAGATCTGGATAATGTCGCTTGCACGGGCGCCCGCGGCGTAGGTTACGCGCGCCACCATTTCGGCCCAGTTTTCGAGGTCCTCCCTCGTATAGCCCACCACGGTGGGCTTGCCGGTGGTGCCGGAGGACGCGTGAATCCGGACGATCTGCTCCATCGGCACCGCGAAGAGGCCGAAGGGGTAATTATCCCGCAGGTCGTCCTTCGTGGTGAAGGGGATGTACTGCACATCGGAAAGGGTTTTGATCTTTTCCGGCAGAACGCCCGCCTCGGTGAGCCTCTTGTGGTAAAAGGGGACGTTGTCGTAACAATACTTCACCGACCACTTGAGGCGTTCGAGCTGGAGCTCCCGCAGCTTTTCGCGGGGCATGGTTTCGATTTCCTTGTTCCAAATCATAATATGTATATGGCTCCTTCGCTTCGGCTAACAGTACCGGCAGCCGTTTGTTCTGAAGTTTTTCGTAAGCAAAGCACAGCCACGGACTTTTCGGAAAAGTCGGTGGCTGTGCAGACGCCTGGATTCTTATTTATTCTACCTTTTTTTACAGCGTTTTTCAATAGGAAAAATTACTCCGCGCCGACCTCGCCCGAATAGAAAAACGAGGTATCCTGCCTGCCCTTCACCCGGTTGACGGCTGCGCTCACCGCGGCGCACATAAGGAGGGAAAGGAGCATGGCGGCGCAGGCCCAGGTCGGGCCCTGCTTCGAAATATTGTAAACGCTTTGCAGGGCGCTGCCCGCGGCGGGGACGCCGTCTCCCGCGCAGAGCATCACGATGCGGCAGAGCGCGGGGACGAGCCCCACGATAAAGCCGGAGACCATGCCCGCCCACGCGCCGGCACGGTTAAGCCCCTTGTAATAGAGCGCCAGCATGTAGGGGGCTAAGAACGCGCCCGAAATGATACCCCAGGAATAGCTCATCATATCGAGGATAGGGGTGTCGGTATTGGCGATGATATACGACCCGATCACGAACAGCACGCAGAGGATTTTCGTAACGGTGGGGGTGTTTTCCTTTGCGCCGAGCTTGCCGAACCTGCCGCCGATCAGATCCATCGAGGCGGTGGAGGAAGCGGTGAGGGTGATGGAGCAAAGGGTGGAGACCGAAGCGGAAATCAGCAGCACGATCACGATGCCGAGCAGGATGACCGGCATGTTTGAAAGGCGGAGCATTTCGGGAATAATATAATCCTGGTGCGCGCCCATCAGGTATCCTTCTCCCGGCAGCCTGGAGCCGAAGAACATATGGGAAAGCGAGCCGATGAAATAGCCGCCGCCCGCAACGAGCACCGCGAAGAAGGTGGAAATGATGATGCCGCGCTTTGCCTCGCGGTCGTCCTTGAGGCCATAGTACTTCTGGATCATCTGCGGCAGGCCCCAGGTGCCGAAGCTGGTCATGAGCACGGTGGCAAAGAGGGACACCCACTGCGCCCCCGAAAGCGCGGGCAGGCCGTTTGCGGCTTCTCCGTTCACCGCGAGCTTGCCTTTTGCAAATTCCAGGATGCCTTCGAGCCCGCCCACCTGATTGGAGCGCACAACGAAGAAAATCAGCAGCGCCACACCGCCCATCATCACAAGGCCCTGGAAAAAGTCCGCCTTGGCCTGGGCCATATAGCCGCCGAGGAACAGGAGGATCATGGCTAAGAGCGCGATGATGATTTTACAGACGTTCGCATCGATCTTCAAAAGCACTTCGCACACGCTCGCGAGCCCGTTATACACGGAGGCCGAGTAAGGGATGAGAAACACGAAGGTGACCACCGCGGCAAACACCTTCATATTTCTGCTCTGGTAGCGGCGCTCGAAGAACTGCGGCATGGTCATGATGTTCATACGCTTCGAAACGTCTCTCGTGCGGCGGGCGAGCACCAGCCACGCGAGCAGGGAGCCGAACACCGCGTTGCCGAGCCCGGCGAGGATGCCCCACAGCCCGAACTGCCAGCCGGTGCCGCCGGCATAGCCCACGAACATGACGGCGGAAAAATACGCCGTTCCATAGCTCAGCGCGGAAAGCCACGCGCCCGCGCTCCGCCCGCCGACCGTTAGGTCGGAAAGGGTTTTTGCGCTGCGCGAGGAAAGAATGGCGACGATCACCATAACGGCGATGTACACCGCGATGGTAATCCAGATCACAGCAGTATTCATAAGGGTTCCTCCTCAAAATCGCTTTAGCGCTTAAACGCATTTATGCTTTTGCTTGCTAAAGCACGCAAGCTAATGATACGCGTCCACGGGTAAAAAGTCAAGGTTTTTTTGCCCGATCGCTGAATCGTGCGGGAGCTGGCACCTCTAAAGCAATTCCCCGCGCCGCTAAAACCGCGCTTTGGGGCTGTAAACGCGCAAAATCGGTATAACGCATACGCGCGCGGGGAACCTTAAGAAAAACAACAAAAGGAGCTGAATCACATGAACCCTGTCAACAACACAAACCGGCAAAACGGGGGCGAGCCCCTGCCCGATCTCCCCACCGGCTTCGGCATGCGCCTCGCGATGAACGAGCCCGCCATGACCAACTTTGCAAAGCTGGATCATTACCAGAAGCGCCGCATCATCGATTATATTGAAAGCGCCGTGACCGGGCCGGACGCGCTGGACCGCGTGGAATCGGCCGTCCGCGAGCTCGGGGGCTACAACAAGGATATCTCCGAAACCGAGCTCAAAAAGCAGCTGTAAACGGCAGAAGAACCCCGGCGGTGAGAGCCTCTCACCGCCCTACATATATGGTATCAGGTTCGCCCCTGGGCCTTGTCCTGCAGGGCTGCTTTTCGCGGCGCAGGAGCGGCCGGCGGCCCAAAACAGGCTTGCCGGTATCCGGGAAAATAGTAGACCGGGCGGCCTTTTGGCCGCGCCTACGGGGATGAGGGAACGCAAGTTACGCAGCAATACGACAAATATACACCGCAAAAAAACGGCGGGTGTGGGAACCCCATGGGCTTCCAGTCCGCACAGAAGCATCCCCTCCCGGAATCCGGGAGGGGATACTTTTACAGTATAAAAAAGATAGATTGGTGGGACGTGTCCCCCTCTTGTAAGAATACAATCTAGTATCATGTTTTCAGGCGTATGGAAAAGATTTTTTCCTCCCCTACGGGTACGGCTTGATACGTTTCCATTTGCAGGACAGCCTGTATTCTCTTGACCTCTTAGGAGATTTTTCCTAGGGCGATCCCATTATAAATCATAATAAGCTCATAAAAATTAACCGTAAAAGAGGGTGAGCCGTATGGAACCGAAGGTCTGCAAAGACTGCATGCACTTCCGGCGCCATTATATAAAACGTTCGCGCGGCAATTACCGGGCCCTGTCTTAGGCTGACGCGCGATAGGGATAAATCGCCTGAGAAACGGCTCTTTTCCCGCGATAATGCACCCTCAAAGCTTGCAATACGTAGGTATTGCTTCCCTTTTCGGGCACATTCTGACGTAAAAACAGCTCGTTTTCAGGTGCAACGCAGTTTTGTAAGACAAAAAATTTTTTTGAGACGCAGGTGAAAAACGCAGGCATACTGCCGTATGCCGAGGCTTTTCACCAAGTATCAAGGAAATTTTATCTTCCAAAACCGTTTTCTCCCTATCGCGCGTCAGCCTATGGGCACTGCTCCAAGCCGCGCCTGAAGAAAAGAGACGCCGGCGATGAAGCCTGCTCCTGCTGGGAGGAAAAACCGGCTGAACGAAACGCTTCTTTGGAAAGGTTGGATTAGGAATGATGATCACGCTTCGATACCGCGACCTGCTCGTCGCCGTTAAGCTCTGCCGCCTGCATACCCTCGCCGCCGTGGCGGAAACCGAGGGCGTAGGGCCTTCCCGCATCGGCCAGCTCCGCAACCGGGCGCTCAGCAGCATCCGCTTCGGCTATCTGGAAGATTACCTTCACAGCCGCCCCTTCCACCCCCGGCACGTGCTGGAGCGCTGCGCCGCCCACAGCGGGCAGAGCGCGGAAGCGCTGTGCGCCTCCCTGTACGAGCCCTTGGTGAATGAAATTCACCAAAACGGGCCGGATGCGCCATACTGGCTGGCTGTCCCGCACGAGGGCCCCGTTCCCACACCGGAGGAAATCCTCCTTTTCCTTTACAGGGAGTATCACCGCCAGCTCAACGACCCCCTCTTTTACCCCGCCTGTTACCCGCTGTAACCGAACCCCGCCGCGCAGTTTGGGCCCTCGCGTAGGGGCGGCCATCGGCCGCCCGCTGAAAGCAAAATTGCCGGCTCGCGGAAAAATCGTGTGGAACGCACAAGGCAGAACGGGCGCCCATTGGGCGCCCCTACGGTGCTCCGGAAAGCAATCCACACAGATTGGGCCTTCTCGTAGGGGCGGCCATCGGCCGCCCGCTGAAGGCAGAGGAAACGGCATATCAAACGGCGGAGCGCATGGAGCAGAACGGGCGCCCAATGGGCGCCCCTACGGTAGATATCGGGTTTCATGCTTCGCTTTCGCCATACGCCCGTTTGAAGCCAGCTGTTTGATTGGCGGTTTTATACGAGCTGGCGCACAGCGGGCAGAGCGCGGAAACGCTGTGCGCCTCCCTGTACGAGCCCTTGGTGAAAGAAGCCGCTTCGTAAGGGCACTTCCCCCGCGTTTCCATCCCTTTTCCCCCGTCTCTTACCTTCTGTAAAACAGTTGCCCCCGCCGGGAAGCTTTCCGGCGGGGGCAACTGTTTTATTCCTATTTAGGCGCGTTTCCTGCTTTGCAGCCGGTCGATCGCCCGCTCCAGCGGGTGATACAAAAGGTTGACCGCGTAAGACGCAGCGAGGCACAGAACGAGAAGCCAGAGGAAAATAACCACTGTGATCCGCGGGTAAAACACCACGCCCGGCAGGAACACCATATAAAACAGCATATGGGTGAGCCACAGATTGGTGGAATGCCGCGCGAAGTAATGCAGCACGGCCGAAACCGGCCGGCTCATGCGCATCAGGTTAAAAAGCAGGATGAAGGGCACCGCAAGAAAGGGGTTCACGATGGCGGAGGGCACCGCGATGTGCGCGAGTATCAGCACCGCGATTCCCGCAAGGCAGAGGAGATTGCGGAAGCGCACCTTTTCGATCCATCCGGCAAGGCGGGAAAACACCTTATATTTTAAGCACAGCGCGCCCATGAGGAAGGGAAAGAGGCACTCCATGAGGTTCGCGGCGGCATTCACGGGAATACCGATTAAGTCGTTCGACATATCCCACGGAAGGATGCCGCGGTACTTTTGCAGGTAGGAGGCGAAATAGAGCAGCACGCCTCCCGCCAGCACCAGCGCCGGATGGACCTTCTGCACCAGCCGGAACAAAAGGGGCGAAAGGAGCACGAGCAGCACATACGTCTGCAAAAACCACCATGCGCCGCAATACGACTTTTTCAGCAGCAGCACATGGGCAACCACGTCCCACGCTGAGCCGGGGATTTCACTCCCCCTGCCGAGCAGGAGCCCCGCCGCGCAGGTGAGCAGGAGGATGACCCAGTAATTGCACAGCAGCTTCAAAATCCGGAAGCCGTTCTTCCGCCCATAGCCGCCGCGGCTGTTCTGAAAGCTGTAAAACAGGCCGTAGCCGCTGCAAAAAGCGTAGATCGCCACACAGATTTCCGTGAACAGCGCAAAATAATAAATCAGCGGGGTATCTCCCACGCGGAGATATACGTTATAATAATCCGCCGTGTCCGTCCGGCAGAACAGGTGCAGAAACAGCATGAAAAGAATCGCCAGGCCCTTCGTGAGCTTCACCTGGTCTTTGGTCAGCTCGCCCGCGGGGACGGCTGTCTTCTGCGGCATGGCTTTCGCCTCCCATATGTTATTTTTCCGGGGGATGCTTCCGATTTCCGTGCTCCTCCAGAATCAGGCTTTTGCCGGTTTTTCGGCGCTCGTTCGGAACATATTCGATCAGCTCGGCGACCGAACAGCCCAGCGCCTCGCAGATCCGGTCCAGATGCTCGAGATTGATCCTGTCTGCCATCTCATGATACCAATCGTTGATCGTAGACGGCCGTATTCCGGTGATACGCGCGAGCTTGGCCTGCGTCCATCGGCGTTCGCCGAGCAGCCGGGAAAGATGAATCTTGATCATTTTCCTATCTCCTTTAAAAGCATTTTATCCATATGAGATAGAAAAAAGTTATATTTGTTGTTTTGTAACTATATTCGTTATTATTTTTGCTTAAAACAGGACCGGGCAATATCCCTTCATTTCCCGGAAGGATTCCGAAATGCACTTCCCCGCAGAACCGCCG
>CAUBKG010000053.1 GCA_958436475.1 uncultured Clostridia bacterium | reverse complement strand
GAGCTTCATTAGATTTGACATAGTAGGATAGTTTTTTACTATGACACATCCGGATATGAAAATGTTTCCCCCAATCTCCGTAGGGGCGGCCACCGGCCGCCAGTTAAAAGCAGAATGGATATGTTATGATAACCAAATCATATTCATTTCATAATCAGAATAGGGAATGTCGGGCGGCCAATGGCCGCCCCTACGATATACCGTTATTTTTGTGTTTACAGAAAATTCTCGCAAGCGCTTTTTATTTGTATTTTCTACAAAAATCACAAATATTAACAAAAAGTTCACAAAACACAAATACAATCTGTATACAAAGGTTGTTTATTATGCTATGATTATGCCTGTAATAACTAAGGAGGTATAAACATGCGAAAAACACTGCTCGATTTATATTACGGGAACATCAGGCCCTCGGAATATTCGGTAAAACAGGATAGCGAACTGGCGGAAGCAAGCCGTATCGCCTATAAAAATTACGAAAAGCTGAGAGACATGCAGGGTCAGGCAGGGAAGGAGCGCCTGGAAAATTACGTTGAGGCGGAGAGCGATGCAGTAGAGCTTAGATGCCAGGAGTATTTCGTAGCCGGCATGCGCCTGGGCTTTAGGCTAGCCCTCGAGCTGATGAACGAGGGCGATGAAATGCTTGTCCCCACCGAACGTTATTGCCATGGCCGTACCTAAGCTGCACCTTAAGCGCATGGGGGAAATTCCGCAGGGAGGGGAGCTCACCCCCGCCAAGGGAAAAATCCTCATATCTTAAATAAGAGCGCGCAGGGAACGCCGGAAAGCATCCCCTGCGCGCCGCAAGAGTTACATCCTGCTTTTCACATGGAGAAGCGCCTTTGCAATGGGCGGGGTCACCAGCGTGCAGGCGAGGATTTCCACCAGCCCGTTCACACCGGCCATCGCCATAAAGAGGGTTATAATATTGTGGGTACCGAATTCCTCCTGGAACACCGGATTCCCCGCAAAAAAGAAGTAAAGCCCGCTCATAAATAAAATGGTATTGAAGGCCGCCGTGCAGAAGCCAGTGACGAAAAGCGGCCAGATCCTGGCCTTATCCGGCTTTGCAAGCCCTTGGAAGATCAGCCCCGCAAACCATCCGGCTAAAATGCGGGAGCCGAGGCAGAGAAGCGCCGTCAGCCACGGGTTCAGGCCCATCAGCAAGGTGCCGAAAGCGTCCATCCCGAAGCACTGGGCAAAGCTGGTTGCGCCGAACACCCCGCCGAGCACCGCGCCCCCCGAGGGGCCGAGCACCACCGCGCCGATGGCAACCGGAATGGGGATCAGGGTCAGCGAAAGCGTCCCGATTTTGAGATAGCCGAGTGGGGTGAATGCCATCACGAGGATGATGGCGGCAAATATGGCCAACAGTACCATTTTGCGCAAGCGTTCGTTTTTCATAAAATTTCCTCCTGCTGCTGCTCCGCCCTCTGCGGATGCAGCGCGTTTATTTTTTAAAGAAGCCGAGGGTTATTTCTCCTTCCGGTTTTTCCGGTAGATAATCTTCAGCCCCTCTAAAAGCAGATTATCGCTGCAAAGGATTTTATGGCGGCAGTGGGGAACAATCAGCTTGGCGATTCCACCCGTGGCAACGAGGGTCGCCTGCTCCGTGCCCATTTCCGCCAGGATGCGGTCGGTCAGGCCGTCCAGAGTAGCGGCTGCTCCGAAGACCAGTCCGCTCTGCATGCAGTCTATGGTGTTTTGCCCGATCACGCTTTCCGGCGCTTCGATGCTGATATGCTGAAGCTGCGCGGTTTTCTGCGCCAGAGCGTCCGCCGAGATGCCGACGCCCGGGCAGATCACGCCGCCCAGAAACGCACCGCTTTTATCCAAAACGCTGATGGTGTTGGCGGTGCCGAGGTCGAAAACGATGCAGGGCATGGGGTAGCGCTCCAGCGCCGCCACCGCACCCGCCGCAAGGTCCGCGCCGAGCTGGGCGGGATTGTCGATCTTTATATTCAGCCCGGTTTTGAGCCCGGGCCCGAGAACCATGGAGTCCACCCCGCTCAAACGGCGGACGGCGTTTTTTACCGCGGAGGTCAGGTTCGGCACGACCGAGCTGATGATGGCCCCGTCGAAATCGCGGGGGGTCACGCCGTATAACGAAAGGATGTCCCGCAGCTCAATGGCATACTGGTCCTCCGTTTTGGAATGGTCGGTCGCAAGCCGGGAAACAAACAGCAGCTCATCCTCCCGGTACACGCCGAGCGTGATGTTGCTGTTGCCGATATCAATTGCCAGAAGCATGAATGTGGCCTCCGTTTCTCATTTTTCTTAATTATATGGCGATTTCCCGCCTATTACAAGCAAAATCTATTTCGCCTCTGCGTTTTCCAGGCATACCCGGTAGGCCAGCTCCTCGAGCTGTTCGAAGGAGGAAAGCGTGCCCGCCTCCCGCCGCAGGGCGGCGGCCCCCCGGAGCCCGCGCATATAATGGGCCGCGTGCGTGCGCGCTTCGCGCAGGGCGACGGTTTCCCCCTTGTGCGCACAGGCCATCGAGATGTGGCGCAGCATCACCCGCATCCGCTCGCTGACCGGGGGCGTGGGGAGCAGAACGTCCTGTTCGAGCAGGGCGTTTATCTGCATGAACAGCCACGGCGCGCCGAGAGCGCCCCGGCCCGCCATCACGTAATCGCAGCCCGTTGCTTCATACATCCGCGCCGCGTCCGCCGCCGTGAAAATATCCCCGTTGCCGACCACCGGCACCGAGACCGCCTGCTTTACCTCGCGGATAATATCGAGGTCGGCCGGCGGAGCGTACATCTGCTCGCGCGTGCGCCCGTGCACGGTAATCATCTCGGCGCCCGCGTCCTCGCAGATTTTTGCAAGCTCGGCGGCGTTGCGGGAGCCGGCGTCCCATCCCGCGCGGATTTTCACCGTTACCGGCAGGCTCACGGCGTTTGCCACCGCCTTCACGATTTCCCCCGCGAGCTTGGGCTTTTGCATCAGCAGGGAGCCGCCCCCGCTTTTTATCACCTTCGGGGCGGGGCAGCCCATATTGATATCAATAAAATCCGGCCCGAACCCGGCGGCCGTTTCTGCCGCCTGCGCCATCACGCCGGGGTCGGAGCCGAACAGCTGCACGCCCACCGGGTGTTCCGCTTCGGTTACCGCCAGAAGCCCGGCGGATTTTTTATCTCCCATGGAAACGCCCTTGGCGCTCGTGAGCTCCCCCACGCAGAACCCCGCGCCGTATTCCATGCACAGGGCGCGGAAGGCGCGGTCGGCTACCCCGGCCATCGGGGCCAGCGCCGCCTTATGGGCAATGGATAAGGTTCCGATTTTCATAAGCCTGTAACCTCAGTGTATCGTAAAATAAAAGCCGCTGGGGCCGGCGCGTTTCACTGCGCGCTGTGGGGATATTATAACAGCTTCCCGCCGTTTTCGCAAACTTCGCTCCGAAAAAAAGCGAACCGCGTCCGGGGGTGAAAAGAGCGCGGAAATGTGGTATACTATTATACCAATGACACGAAACGGAGTGGTACGGAATGAAACTGCTGGCAATCGACGGCAACAGCATCGTAAACCGCGCTTTTTACGGCATACGCCTGCTCACCACCAAGGAGGGCGTGTATACGAACGCGCTTTACGGCTTTTTGAATATCCTGAACCGTTTAAAAGAGGAAACGGAGCCGGATGTGGTGTCGGTTGCGTTCGATCTGTCCGCCCCGACCTTCCGCCATCAGGAATACGCAGGCTACAAGTCCAACCGCAAGGGCATGCCGCCTGAGCTCGCCTCCCAGCTTCCCCTGCTCAAGGACCTTCTGCGGCTGATGGGCTGCAACGTCCTCGAAAAGGAAGGATACGAGGCAGACGATATCCTCGGCACGCTTTCCCGCATCTGCTGCGAGAGGGGCGACGGATGCGTCATCGCCACGGGCGACCGCGATTCCTTCCAGCTGATCGACGACTGTATCACCGTCCGTTTCACCGCCACCAAGATGGGCCGCCCGCAGGTGACTCTCTACGATAAAGAAAAAATCCGCGAGGAATACGGCGTGGAGCCGCCCCAGCTCATCGATGTAAAGGCCATTCAGGGGGATTCGTCCGACTGTATTCCCGGCGTTGCCGGTATCGGCCCGAAGGGCGCGCTGGAGCTCATTCACCGCTTCGGCTCGCTGGACAATGTGTATGAGCACATCGAAGACGAAAGCATCCGCCCCGCCATGCGCAAAAAGCTGGTCGAGGGCAAAGAGTCGGCTTATCTCAGCCGCAGGCTCGGCACCATCTGCCGCGAGGTGCCGCTGGAAAATCAGCGCGCGTTCGAGCCGGGGGAGGAAGACCGGCCAGGGCTGGCTTCCCTCCTGCAAAAGCTCGAATTCTTTTCCATGCTCGATAAAATGGGGCTCAAAGCCGAGGCCGCGCCCGCCGCGGCGGAGGAAGCGCCGGAGGAGCGTTTTGAAACGGGAGATTTATCCCCGGAGGAAATGAAAAACGCCCCCTTTGCGGATATTTGCAGCGTCTCTGCGGAAAATGGGCTTACTCTCACCGTCTGCTTCGGCAGGAAGGTAGCTCTCCTCGCCGGAGAGGAAGCGCGCGCGCTTTTGGAGGATGGGTCGATTAAAAAACGCGTGTATTTTTACAAGGACTTCCTTACCCGCCTCGCCGGGACCGGCATCCGGCCGCAGGGCGTGGAATTCGACCTCATCCTCGCGGCGTATCTTCTGAACCCCTCCGCCAGCGCCTATGACCTCGAGCGCCTTTCGGGGGAATACGGCGTGCCGAAGCCGGCGGTGGAAGGAGACGCCCCCGCGCTTGCCGACGCGGCGCTCTGCTCGCTGCTCTGCGGCGTGCTGGCGGGCAAAATCGAAGAATACGGCATGCACAGCCTTCTGTGCGGGATTGAAATCCCCCTTTCGGAAGTGCTGGTGGATATGGAGCAGAGGGGCTTCCTCGTGGATACTGCGGGTATCAGGGCCTTTGGGGAAATGCTCACCGCCCGCATTGCGTCGCTCGAAACGGCGATTTACGAATACACAGGGGAAATCAACATCAATTCCCCGAAGCAGCTCGGCACGGCCCTTTTTGAAACGCTCGGCCTTCCCACGGGCAAAAAGACCAAGAGCGGGTATTCCACGGGGGCACAGGTGCTCGAGCGCATCCGGTACGCCCACCCGGTGGTGGATATGATTTTAGAATACCGCACGCTCACAAAGCTCAGCTCCACCTATGTGGAAGGGCTCTTGAAGGTTGCGGGGGAGGACAGCCGCATCCATTCCTCCTTCAACCAGACCGAAACCCGCACGGGCCGCATCAGCTCCTCCGAGCCGAACCTGCAAAACATCCCCGTGCGCCAGGACCTGGGGCGTGAAATGCGCCGCTTCTTCCGGGCGAAGGAGGGCCACGTGCTCGTGGATGCAGACTATTCCCAGATCGAGCTGCGCGTGCTCGCGCACATGGCGCAGGATAAGGCCATGATCGAAGCCTTTAACAGCGGGGACGATATCCACGCCATCACCGCCTCCCAGATTTTCGGCGTGCCCCTTTCCATGGTGACTCCCCTGATGCGCACCCGCGCCAAAGCGGTCAATTTCGGCATCGTATACGGCATCGGGGCGTTTTCCCTTTCGAAAGATATCGGCGTCACCCGCAAGGAAGCCCAGCAGTATATCGATAATTACCTCGCCACCTATTCCGGGGTGGACCGCTATATGCACAGCATCATCGAGCAGGCGAAGCGGGACGGCTACGTTTCCACCCTCTTCGGCCGCCGCCGGTATCTGCCCGAGCTTTCCGCCTCCAACCGCAACCTCGTCGCCTTCGGGGAGCGGGTGGCGCGCAACATGCCCATCCAGGGCACCTCGGCCGATATCATCAAGATCGCTATGGTCAATGTGTTCCGCCGCCTCCGGGAGGAGGGGCTCGAAAGCCGCCTCATTCTCCAGGTGCACGATGAGCTGATCGTGGAAGCGCCGGAAAGCGAAGCGGAAAAGGCCGCCGCTCTCCTGCGGGAGGAAATGGAGAACGCCTGCCGGATGGATGTGCGCCTCACGGCGGACGTCCACACGGGCGAAACCTGGTACGACGCGAAGGAGTGAGTGCAGAAGCATGAAAACCGTTTTATTTGTATGCACGGGCAACACCTGCCGCAGCCCGATGGCGGAGTATCTGTTCCGGCGGATGGCGGGCAGGCGCGCCGTCTCCATGAGCGCGGGCCTCACCGCGCGGGACGATTCCCCCGCTTCCGGCAACGCCGCGGAAGCCATGCGGGAAATCGGCATTGATATTTCCGCGCACCGCTCCCGCCTCGTCACCCCCGACCTGATCCATGGGGCGGACGCCGTCGTCGCCATGGGCAGGGAGCATTATTATATGCTGCTCCACTGCGGCGCGCCGAAGGAACGGCTGTTCCTTTTGGGAAACGGCATCGAAGACCCCTACGGCGGCGACCTGGTGGAATACCGGCAGTGCCGCAATAAAATCGAAGAAGCCTTGAAGGCTTTGCTTCCCGAGGTGCTGGGCGATGTGTGAGAAGATTCGGGTCGTACCGGCGGAAGAAGCGCATCTGGAAGCGCTCGCACGGCTCGAAAGGCTCTGTTTTTCCACACCCTGGAGCGAGCAGGCCCTGCGGGAGGGAATCCGTGAGCCATCCTCCGTGTTTTTTACCGCCCTTCTTGGGAAAACCCCCGCCGGCTACCTCGGCATGCAGGCCCCGGCGGATGAAGGGTACATAACGAACGTTGCGGTGTTTCCCGCGTACCGGCGGCAGGGGGCGGCGCGCGCGCTGCTTCGCCGAGCCGCCCGGTATGCAGAGGCAAAAGGGCTGCGGTTCATCAGCCTGGAAGTGAGGCCCTCGAACCGCGCGGCCATCCGCCTTTATGAAAGCGAGGGCTACCGCCCGGTGGGGGAGCGCCGGAATTTCTACTCCGCTCCCACGGAAAACGCCCTGATTATGACGAAATTTTTATCGGAAAGGGGAAATACCCTTTGAAAATCCTTGCAATCGAATCGTCCTGCGATGAAACGGCCGCTGCCGTGGTGGAAAACGGCCGCACCGTGCATTCCAGCGTTGTTGCTTCCCAGATCGAACAGCATAAGGTATTCGGCGGGGTAGTGCCGGAAATCGCCTCCCGCGCGCACACCGAAAGCATCTGCGGCGTGGCGGAGGAGGCCATGGAACAGGCCGGTCTGGCTTTTCAGGAGCTGGACGCCGTCGCCGTCACCTATGCACCGGGGCTCATCGGCGCGCTGCTGGTGGGTGTGAACTATGCGAAGGGATTAAGCCTTTCGCTTCACAAGCCGCTCATTCCGGTGCATCATCTGCGCTCGCATATCGCGGCCAATTACCTCGCACACGCGGAGCTCGAGCCGCCGTTCCTCTGCCTCGTGGTATCGGGGGGACACAGCCACATCGTGGAGGTCAGGGATTATACTGATTTCAGGGTTATCGGCCGCACGCGGGACGACGCCGCGGGCGAGGCCTTCGATAAATCCGCCCGGGCGATGGGCCTGCCGTACCCCGGCGGCATCCATCTGGACCGCATCGCGGAAGAGGGGGAGGAAAGCGCCTTCCGCCTGCCCCGGCCGAGGGTGGACGGCTGCCCCTATGACTTCAGCTTTTCCGGGCTCAAAACCGCGGTGGTCAATCTCATCCACAACGCAGAGCAGAAGGGAACGGAGCTGAGCCGCAGCGACCTTGCCGCTTCGGTGCGCCGCGCGGTGGTGGACATGCTCACGAAAAACCTCATGGCCGCGGTGGACGATACGGGAGCGAAAAAAATCGTGGCCGCAGGCGGCGTTTCGGCCAATTCCCTCCTGCGCCGGGAGCTCCAAAGGCTCTGCGGGCAAAGGGGAATAGAGCTCTTCCTTCCGCCTCTTTCCCTCTGCGGGGACAACGCCGCCATGGTGGGGGCGCAGGCGTATTATGAATACCGTTCGGGAAACGTGGCAGACTTACATTTGAACGCCTATGCGACCTGCCCCATCGAAATTGGGCAACTTCGATAAAAGCGCGGCAAAAAAGCGTGAAAGCTTCATGAGTTGTTTAAAATTCAACAATTGAAAGCTGCCGTGTTTTGGGATATAATAGTAACAATCAATGTAAAAACATCGCTTATGCGGAAGGAGTGTTCTGAATGTACACTATCACCAACAAGCACTTGTTAAAATGGATCGATGAGATGAAAGCGCTCACGAATCCGGACAAAGTCGTTTTGATCGACGGTTCCGAGGAGCAGCTCGAAGAGCTGCGCGCCGAGGCAGTCAAAACAGGGGAAATGTTAAAGCTCAACGAGGAAAAGCTCCCGGGCTGCTATCTGCACCGCACCGCGGTAAACGACGTTGCCCGCGTGGAAGACCGCACCTTTATCTGCTCCAAAACGAAAGAAGGCGCAGGCCCCACCAACAACTGGCATGATCCCGAGGAAATGTATAAAAAGCTTTATAATATCGCGCGCGGTTCCTATCAGGGCCGCACGATGTATATCATTCCTTACTCCATGGGCCCCATCGGTTCCCCGATCGCAAAGATCGGCGTGGAGCTCACCGATTCCATTTACGTTGTTCTGAACATGGCGATCATGACCCGCATCGGCGTTGAGGTTCTCGAAGTTTTGGGAGACAGCAACGATTGGGTCCGCTGCCTGCACTGCAAGTGTGATATCGATGCGGAGAAGCGCTATATCTGCCACTTCCCGGAGGATAACACCATCATCTCCGTCAATTCCGGATACGGTGGGAACGTGCTCCTCGGCAAGAAGTGCTTTGCGCTGCGCATCGCTTCCTACCAGGGCTGGAAGGAAGGCTGGATGGCCGAGCATATGCTCATCCTCGGCCTGCAGAACCCGAAGGGCGAAGTGAAATATATCGCCGCCGCGTTCCCCTCCGCCTGCGGCAAAACGAATCTCGCCATGCTCATCCCGCCGGAATACCTCCGCAAGAAGGGCTATAAGATCTGGACAGTGGGCGACGATATCGCCTGGATGAAGATCGGCCCGGATGGCCGCCTCTACGCCATCAACCCAGAGAACGGCTTCTTCGGCGTGGCGCCCGGTACCAATGAAAAATCCAATTTCAACGCGCTGGAAAGCACCAAGAAGGGCACCATTTTCACCAATGTTGCGCTCAATCTGGACGACAACACCGTCTGGTGGGAGGGCCTCAACAAAGACCTGCCCCAGAACGCGCTCGACTGGAAGGGCAACAAGTGGGATGCTTCCAAATTCGATAAGGCCGATAAATCCACCTATGCGGCGCATCCGAACTCCCGGTTTACCGCTCCCGCGAAGAACTGCCCCTGCATTTCCGATGAATTCGATAAGGGCGAGGGCGTTCCGATTTCGGCGATCGTATTCGGCGGCCGCCGTGCAAAGACCGCTCCGCTGGTTTACCAGTCCAAGGATTGGGTCAACGGCGTGTTCGTAGGCTCCGCTATGGCTTCGGAAACCACCGCTGCCGCTGCCGGTGCGGTCGGCGTTGTCCGCCGCGACCCGATGGCAATGCTCCCCTTCTGCGGTTATCATATGGGAGACTATTTCCAGCACTGGATCGACATGGGCAAGAAGTTGGGCGATAAAGCGCCGAAGATCTTCAATGTCAACTGGTTCCGCCTGGATGACGACGGCAACTTCATCTGGCCGGGCTTTGGAGACAATATGCGCGTGCTCAACTGGATTATCGACCGCTGCGAAGGCAAGGCCGACGCGGTGGAGACCCCGATCGGCTACGTGCCGAAGCCGGAGGATATCGACCTGACCGACCTCGATATGGACAGAGACACCCTCGAGAGCATCCTGGAGGTTGATAAGGAAGTTTGGCAGAAGGAAGCCGCCGAGATCGAAGAGCATTACAAGAAGTTTGGCGATAAGCTGCCGCAGGAGCTGCGCGACCAGCTCGAAACCCTGAAAGCCAATCTGAAATAAGGATAACAGCACAGCGCCCCGGATGTTGTTTCATCCGGGGCGCGTTTTTTATGCTTCTTAAAATTGTTATCCCTTCCGGCGCATGGCCTTCTGCTGTCTGATGTCCTTCCCCAAAAACAAAAGGGGCGTGTAGTTCCCGATAATGCGGGAGGTGATGCGTTCCGGGTAGGTTTTTCGGATGTCCGTTACCGAAAGGTTTGTGCTGATGATGGTCGGCTTGCCCGAAAGGATACGGGAATTGATGATGTTGTTCAGCACCGAAAGCACGAACGAAGTCAGGAATTCGGTTCCGAGGTCGTCGAGAATAAGAAGGTCGCAGGAGAGGAGAGCATCCTCCGAAGAGGCGTTCTCCGCTTCGCGGGAAAAGTGCTCCCGTTCAATGCGGGAAAGAAGGTTCTGCGCCGAGCCGTAAATCACATAATACCCCTTGTCGATCGCGCCGCGGGCAATGGCAAGGGAGAGATGGGTTTTTCCGAGCCCCGTGGCGCCGTACAGCAGAAGGCTCTGCGAATGCTCGTGGAAGGAAGCGGCATATTGTTTGCAGAACGCAAACACGCGCTTCATATGCTCCGCAGGGCTCACCCCGCCTGTATCGCGTTCCGCGGGGTAAAAGGAAAGGTCGAAGTCCTCAAAGGAAGAAAGCTCCAGGGGGGTTGAACGGTTGAGCTCTTTGCATACGAGGTCTTTGAGCACCGCTTTCATGCAGGAGCACACCTTATTTTCTACGAGCCCGGTATCCCGGCAGTGGGAGCAAACATACTGCGGCGTGAGGGAGGAGGGGTCTAAACCCGTTTCCCGCAAAAGCCGGACCTGCGTTTCCTTCAGCTCTTCGAGGTGTTCGCCCAGCCGCTTGATCGTGCCGGCAACGTCTCCGCCGCCGAGCACCGCGTCCACAATGCGGGAGCCGATGCTTCTGATCTCCCGATTTACCCGCCCGATTTCCGGGTGCTCGAGAAAGATCACATCCGCCCGCTCTGCCGCCTCTCTCTCGGCCCTGTCCCTTCGGAGTGAGATGATTTTTTCCGCCTCGATAAACATTTCCTTCGAATACATCAGTTCTTCCTCTTTTCTTCGGCCCCTTCAGGCGCTCCAAGCGGCCCCTGCAGCGCCAGGCGTTCGTATTCCTCCACATCGAAGGAAGCGGCTTTGCCCGCCGGCCTCCGGCTTTCGGCCTTTTCGAGGTCCTTCCGGGTTTTCACGTCCGTTTCAAACCATTTTTGCAGGATTTTATTCATATAACTATATTTATATTTTCCCGTGTGATCCACCGTTTCCTCGTATGCGGCGAGAATCAGGTCGTCCGACAGCTTCCAGCGGTTCACCCAGTTATCCACGGCGTTTTGTTCCGCCGCCGTGGGCTTTCGGTTCTCGAGCCCCAAAAGCCGCACCACGCGGTTCCAGGCGCTTTTGCTTTTCTGAATGTCGCCAATGCGCTTTTCCGCCTTGGCAATGGTGTCGATATCGTTATCGATCCAGTCGAGCGCGACCCGTTCGATGTAGCGGGTACTGCGTTTATCCTCCAGCACAGCAAATTCGATTACCATCAGGATCACTTCCACCGGCATGCCCGCATAATCGTGCAGCCACACGAGGGTGGAGGCGTCGTTCTGCGAGAGCAGCCGCCCGAGGCGCAGCTGTGCTTCGTTGAGCAGGAAGGCGATTTCCGGCGATTCCATGCCCCGGCTCGCCACTTCCTCACGCGTGGGCTTGGAGGCGCCTTCCAGCAGAGCTGTGCGGGTGGCTTTTTCTGTTGCGCTTTCGGGGGGCGGGGCGGGTTCCAGCTTTTGCGGCGCGGGGAGAGGGGGCTCCTGTGGCCTTTCGGCAGAAGGCACGGGGGCCGGAGCCTCGCCGTCGGCCAGGAACACGCCGCATGCAAGCCAGTACTGCATGGCGTCGGCCACATCCGCCCGGGCCATGCGAAGAGCCTTTGCCGCATCCTCTTCACAGGGGGATTCGGAAAGATGGCGCAGCAGCCAGAGCAGCACCTTCAGCTGGGCGGATCCGGCCATGCGGATATGGTCGTCTACGACGCTGGAGGGGACGGCGAACACGCTGCCCCACATACTGGGATTGATATGGATATTCATGCAAACATACTCCTGCTTCCGGCTGGGCCGGAACAAATTGAAAAGCGGAAAATAAGCGCGAAAAAACGTGGGATAATGTATAGACAGTATACCATTTCCCAAATAGAAAGACAAGGACGAAAGGGGGGCTTTCCGGTTGGGAAACGATGCGAAAATCCCCGCGGAGTTTCGTGCTCCGCGGGGATTTTCATAAAACTGCCAGCGTGGGTTCTGCGGCAGAAGCTTTCTTTATTTTTGCTTTGCAAGATAGACCGAAGCGCTGTATGCCGCTACCGCGCCGTCCGCCGCGGCGGTGATGATCTGGCGAAGGGGCGTGTTCCTTGCATCCCCCGCGGCGAAAACGCCGGGGAGGTTCGTAGCCATGGAAGCGTCTGTAATAATATAGCCGGCCGGGTCCTTTTCCACCACGCCGTCCAGAAGGGTACTGTTCGGAACCGTGCCTACTGCAACGAACACACCGTTCACCGAAAGCTCGGTTTCTTCACCCGTTTTCACGTTTTTCAGGATAGCCCCCTCGAGCGCCGTGCCGCCGAACAGCTTTGTTACGACCGTATCGTAACGGATTTCGATGTTCGAGGCCGCCTTTGCCTTTTCCTGAAGGCTTTTATCCGCCCGGAATTCATCTCGCCGGTGGATGAGATACACCGTCTCGCAGTAGCGGGATAAAAACACTGCGTCTTCGAGCGCCGTGTTGCCGCCGCCCACCACCGCCGCCCGCTTGCCGCGGTAAAAGGCGCCGTCGCAGGTGGCGCAATAGGAAACGCCGCGGCCGCTGAAGGTATCTTCACCCGGCACGCCGAGCAGGCGGGGCTTGGCTCCCGTGGTAAGGATCACGGTGCGGGCCGCCTCCTCGCCGGACGGGGTAACGAGGAGATACCCGTTCCCCTCTGCCGGGCGGATTTCCGTGATCTCTTCGTTTTTATATTCCGCGCCGAATTCCTTTGCCTGTGCGTCGATCTTCATCATGAGATCCATGCCACTCATGCGTTCCACGCCCGGGTAATTTTCCACCTCATAGGTTTTGGAAACCTGGCCGCCTAAAAAGACGCTTTCGAACACCGTGGCGGAAAGCCCCGCCCGTGCGGCGTATATCGCGGCGGTGAGGCCCGCCGGGCCGCTGCCGATGATTGCAACATCTATCATAACGTTTCATCCTCCTGAAATCAAAATAACGCCCGCCGGTTTGACACCGGGCCGCCCGGCGGCTACAATAAGAAAAAAGAACCGGCTGTTGTGAGATGAGCCGGAAGCAATGCCGCATCCGCAGAGGGGAAGGGCGATATGTCTGTTAAATCAAGTGTACTGAATATTTTGGAAAAAAGCAAGGGGGAACCGCAGTCCGGCGCAAAAATGGCGAAGGAGCTCGGCATCAGCCGGAACGCGGTGTGGAAAACGGTGAATGCTTTGAAGGAAGAAGGCTTCCTCATTGAAAGCTCGCGGGCGGGGTATCGTTACCGCGGCGGCGATTCGGTGCTTTCCGCGGAGCTGATTTCCTCCCTGCTGGGGGATACTCTCCCGGAAGCGGAGGTCCGCGTGCAGGAGGAGACCGATTCCACCAACGACCTCGCAAAGAGGGAAGCGGCCTTGGGCGCGCCGCACGGAACGGTTTTTCTGGCCGACCGGCAGACGGGCGGCAAGGGGCGTCTCGGGCGTTCCTTTTTTTCTCCGCCAGGGAAAAGCGTTTACCTTTCTATCCTTTTGAAACAGGATTTTCCCCGCAGCGGCACGATGGTCACGCTTGCGGCGGCGGTCGCCGTATGCGAGGCCATTGAACGCCTCACGGAAGCAAAGCCTCAGATCAAATGGGTGAATGATATTTTTCTCGGCGGCAGGAAGCTCTGCGGCATCCTGACCGAAGCCTCCATGAACTTTGAAACGGCTGATTTTGAATATATGGTGGTGGGCATCGGCGTGAACGCAAACCATCTCGGGGAGGAATTTCCCCCGGAACTTTCGGAGGTTGCCACATCGCTTCGGGCGGAGCTGGGGCACGAGGTGAGCCGGAGCCGCCTTGCGGCGGAAATCATACGTTCCTTTTTCCGCTTGTATAAAACGATCGACTCGCCCGGCTTTATCGGGCAGTACCGCTCGCGCTGCTTTGTTCCTGGCAGGGATATCCGCGTGCTGGAAACGGGGAAGGAGCCCCGCCTTGCCCGCGCGCTGGAAATCGACGAAGAGGGCAGGCTCCTCGTGGAGTTTTCAGACGGGGAGCGGCGCGCCCTTTCCTCCGGAGAAATCAGCATCCGCACGGTATAGAAAGCAAACTGTTTATACACAGTGTTCCCTGCGCGCGCCCGGCGTATGCGCCGGAAAGCCGGGGCGATAACCCCGTAAGAAGAAAACGCCCTCCCGAGGTCAGAGAATTGCACCGCGCCAGTAAAAACGGACAATAGACAAAAAGCCCTCTGTGTAGGAAAAT
>CAUBKG010000052.1 GCA_958436475.1 uncultured Clostridia bacterium | reverse complement strand
TCCTACATCAGGGGGCTTCTTGTCTATTGTCCGTTTTTACTGGGGCGGTGCATTTTTTATAGATTGCCAGGGGCAATCTATAAAAATTGTCCATGTTGCCCGCTGCACGGGCAACGGACGTAAAAACACAGCGCGCGGCCTCGAAGAGACCGCATGCGCAAAAAAAAAATAGCCGCAGGTCTGTTCTGCCGGAAATATATCCCCACTCTTGCGGCTATTTTTTATTGTGTTGATACTCCATACAATCCCTCTGCCGCGGCATACGCCGTGCCGCCTCCTTTCATAAGGGAGGCTTTCACGCAAGCCGCGCAGCCCACTATGGCACGTTCTAATAAATTTGCAAGGTTTGATGCCGCAACCGCGCGATAAACGCGAACGCCGCCCTCACGGGCGGCGGCGTCCATATCCGGCTCTCGGGGCTCTGGGAATGTTGCTGTTTCAGCCCGCGCCGGGCGGCAAGCTGCCGGAGGGGTATGGAAAGGAAAACCCGGGCGCATTTCAACCCACACTTCCGGAGAACGGAAGCGGCAGAAGAGAAACCGTTTGCGGCGCACCAGCGCCGGCGTTTGCACACGTCCAGCGTAGGCCGGGCAGTTCAAAAGCCCGGCACGGAAAACCGAGGCCGGGCCTTTGCCGATCGGAAGGAAATAGAGATAAGAGCTTACCAGCCGAACTGGTCGAGGAAATCCTGAAAATCGCGATACTGGTTGTTACCGCCGGAATTGCCCTGCGGCTGGGTGGTTTGCTGCTGCTCCTGTTCCGTTATATCTGTATTGCTGATGAGCGTCACGGTGACCTCAAAGGTCTTTCCGTTACCGTAATTCGGACGGTAGAGCTTGAGGGACATGCTATCGCCCGTCTTCTTGCTGTTGATGAGGTCGAGGAAGACCTGCTTGCTGGTGATTTTCTGGCCGTCTGCCTCGATGATGATATCGCCCACCTCAGCCTGCGTGCCCTTGAGGCTGCTCTGGTCGTAGATGGATTCGATGCGGATGCCCTGCGGGATGTTATAATACTTCGCCTGCATTTCGTCTACCTCGGAATAGGTGATGCCGAGGAAGGGGCGGCTCGGGGATTTGCCGGTGGCGATAAGCTGGTCAATGATGGGCTTGGCCGTGTTGATCGGGATCGAAAAGCCGATGCCCTCATAGCCCGATTCAATGAGCTTGGCGGAGTTGATGCCGACCACCTGGCCATAGAGGTTGATGAGCGCGCCGCCCGAGTTGCCGGGGTTGATGGCGGCGTCGGTCTGGATGCACTTCATACTAATCCCGTTTACGGTGATGCTGCGGTCCACGGCGGAAACCATGCCGAAGGTGCTCGTCCCCTGCAGGGTGAGCCCGCCGGGGTTGCCGATAGCCACGACGAACTGGCCGGGAGCGAGGTCGTCCGAATTTCCGATCTCCGCGGCGGTCAGGTTCGAGGCGTCGATTTTCAGCACGGCGATATCGCTGTATGAATCGGAGGCGATATATTTTGCCTCATAGGTATCCCCATTGGAGAGGACGACCTTGATCAGAGAGTTGGTATAGCCCTCCACCACATGGTGGTTGGTGACGATATAGCCGCCGGAAGAGAGGATGATGCCCGAACCGCTGCTCGCCGCGCCGCTGTTTGCGTTTGCGTAGGCAACCACGCCGACTACGGAAGGAGCCGCCTTTTTCACTGCGTCGGCGGTGGAGAGCATTTCCTCCTGCGAGGGGGTGGGCTTCACGTTCAGGTCGATGCTGCTGGTGGTATCCTGCGCGGTGGGGGAGCCGGAGCCGCCGGTGGGGTTTTTCGCGTTGTTCCGGTTGTTCAGAAGGGCGGCGGTGCCGACACACAGGCAAACCACGATGACGCATACGAGCACGCCGATAATCCAGTAACGGCCCTTTTTCTTCGGAGGCTTGCCGCCGTCTGTGCCGCTCACCTTATAGGGCGTATACTGCGGGGGATACTGCGGCATGGGGGAATACTGGCTTACCGGGCGCTCCGGAGCCTGCTGGCCGTAAGGGTTCTGCTCCTGACTGTAGGAGCTTTGATCCTGGCCGTAAGGGCTCTGGCCCGCGTATGGATTCTGAGAAGGGGGCCCGCCCGGCGTATAGCCGCTGTTTTCCTCTGGGACAGCGCGGAAGGCGCCATCGGGGCTGCTGCCCGCATTCGCTTTTATGGGCTGGCCGTTTGAGGAAGCGGAAAATTCTGCGGCAGAAGGCTCTTCCTGCGCGTGATCGGCGCCCTGCGGAGCAGGTGCTTCCGCGTTGTCCGCCTCATGCATCGTGCCGGTTTCCGGCAGGGCGGTATCTTCGCCGTTTTCAGTTCGTTTATCTGGATATTCATTCATAATAAGGTCACCCATTCTGCCGCTGTGCACCGGCGTAGATTTTTTAAAAAACCGCTTATCCTGCACAGAAAGAGGGAAGGATAAGGGGGATATCTGATAACAGGCGGCTTTTTAAGAGCCGGCCCGATCATCCATTTGTTCGGGAAGCCAGAAATCGAATTCGGTGTATTCGCCCTCTGCGCTTTTTGCAACGATTTGGCCGTGATGCATGCTGACAATGGTCTTTACGATGTAAAGCCCGAGCCCCGTGCCCTTGCGGTCCATGCTGCGGGATTTATCGCTCTTATAGAACCGCTCGAAGATATGGGGCAGGTCGTTCATGGGGATCCCCGCGCCGCTGTTGCGGATGGAGAAAAATACCCGTCCGTCTTTTTCGGCGATGCGGAATTCGATATATCCGCCGGGATTCGTGAATTTAATAGCGTTGTCAATCAGGTTGTAAACCGCCTGGCTCAGCATATCCCGGTCTGCGGTCAGCTCCACGGAATCGCAGTCTTCCAGGCCGCGGATTTCGATCTGCTTGTTGGTGATGAGCTGTTCGAGCGGGATGAGGGTCCGGCAGACGAGATCGGTGAGCGAAAATTTCGAAGGATTCACCTTCAGCTCGCCCGCCTCGAATTTTGCGAGGTTGAGCATGGTAGCAACCATGCGGGAGAGCCGACGGACTTCATCCGAAACGATCCGCAGGTAATGCTTCTGCTTATCGTAGGGGATGGTGCCGTCCAGAATGCCGTCGATAAAGCCGGCGATGGTGGTCATGGGCGTTTTCAGCTCATGGGATACGTTTGCAATAAAGCTGCGGTGCATCTGCTCAGACGCGGAAAGCGACTGCGACATATTGTTGAACGCAATGGCAAGCGCGCCGATCTCATCGTCGCTCGTAACGGGGATGCGGTTTGAAAAATCTCCGCGGCTCATGCTTTTGGCGGCGTCCGCCATGGCGTGGAGCGGCCGCACGAGGCGGTAGGTAATCATATATACGCCCACAAAGGTAAACACGATGACGATCGCGGCGGCGAGTAGAAACATCTTTAAAATATCCGCGGTGTAGGAGGTGAGGCTGTCGGTAGGGGTGGCGGCAAAGGCCGCGCCCACGAGCACGCCGCTCTGCGTCCGGATAGGAACGCCCACCGCATACTGCGGCTTACCATACATGCTGCCGAAGGTGGAAGCTTGGCTGAACCCACCGTCTATCGCCTTTTCCACAATATCCTTCGGGATGGTGTAGGTTCGGTGGGGACAGGAAGGGGTGTTGGAATCGGAGCAGTAAAGATAAGTGCCGTCCGGATATACCATAAAGATATCCACATCGTTGGACTGGGAAGCGATCTGGAGGGAAACGATAGTGGTTTCGGAAAGATACAAAACCCCCTGCCCGTTATAGGTTCCCACGGATCGCGCAAATAATGAGGCGATGCTGGTAATATTGTTGTAAAGCTGTTCCTGCTTTTCATTCCTCCAGAAATTCGCAAGAAAGCCTGCCAGCAGCATGCCGAGGATAGTAAAGCCGATGAGGAGAAAACAGGAGGTCAGAAGAAAGTATTTTTTAAAAAGGCTGGTTTTCATCGGTTATCGGACCTCGAATTTATATCCCACGCCCCAAACGGTTTTGAGCGCCCATTTATCCGAAACGCCTTCGAGCTTTTCGCGCAGGCGCTTTACGTGGACGTCCACCGTGCGGGAGTCGCCGTAGTAATCATAGCCCCAAATTTCATCCAGCAGCTGGTCGCGCGTGAACACGCGGTTGGGGTTGCTCGCCAGATGGTAGATGAGCTCGAGCTCCTTCGGCGGCGTGTCGATCTGCCTGCCGTCCACCCAAAGCTCGTAGTTGGTGAGGTTGATGATGAGCTTTTCATAGGAAACCTCCTTCACCTCGGGCTCGGCGGGAGCGGCGGTGCGTCGGAGCACCGCTTTGATGCGGGCGATGACCTCCTTCGTATCGAACGGTTTGACGATGTAATCGTCTGCGCCGAGGTCGAGCCCCAGCACCCGGTCGAACACCTCGCCCTTTGCCGTGAGCATAATGATGGGGCAGTCGCTCGTTTCGCGGATGCGCTTGCAGGTCTGCCAGCCGTCGAGCTTCGGCATCATGATGTCCAGCAGCACGAGGTCGGGAGAAGCCTTTAAAAACAGGGAAACGGCCTCTTCGCCGTTTGCGGCGATCACCGCTTCATACCCTTCCTTCTCGAGATACAGCCGCAGCAGCTCGCAGATGTTGGGGTCGTCGTCCGCAACGAGGATCTTATACCTTGCCATGTGGCACCCTCCTTTTTTTCTCTGCACCTATCATACAATATCACAAAAGGAAAAAAATGAATTTTCTTTGAATGATTTGTTTGGTTTTTATAAATAATTGGCGCTCCGTGGGGGAGGCGGGAAAAAGACGGCTCCAAGCTCCGTTTTTTCCTTTGCCTACAAGGACCGGGCAACGCAAGTTACCTTCTTAGGATACCACAGATCGAATCTTTTCACAATCCGGAGAACCGGCGAATAAACCGGAAACAAAGCAGGAAAGCTAATAAAAATCAGGAAAGGACGAATCATTATGCAGGAAAAAACGATAGATGGAACTCCCTATTGGACGAAGGTGGAAGAGCCGGCCGCGCAGTACCCCTGGCTGGACCGGGATGAGAAATGCGATGTTGTGGTCATCGGAGGGGGCGCGACCGGCGCGCTGTGCGCCCAGCGCTTTGCAGAAGCGGGCGTGGATACGGTGCTCATTTCGAGCGAGCCGGTGGGGTATGGGATGTCCTCCGCGGCACTCGGCATTGCGGATTATTCGGTTTCCGGCGGCATCAGCCTGCTGGAAAGGAAGATCGGAACAGACGCCGCCGTGCGCGTGTTCCAGATGCTCCGCGAATCGGTAAACCGCCTCGAGGAATTATGCGGAAGCCTCGCCATGCCGGTGGAAACCACCCGGAGGGATGCGCTCCAGTTTACATCCGACCCGCGCATGGGAACCGCCTTCCGGCAGGAATACCTCATTGAGCGGCACAACGGATTTGACGTGGAACTGATCGATTCTTCGGAAGCGATGTTTGATTATTCCTTCGAGCTGGATACCGGCCTGCTCTGCAAAAACGCGGTGCTGGAAATGAACCCCTACCGCTTCACCCAGGCGCTCGTCAGCGACGCTGCCGGAAGAGGCGCGCGCATTTATGAAAATACGAAAGTAACCAAGGTGTATGAGGAGAAGGACGGCGTGCGCCTGAATTGCTCCACTCATTTTGATATTTGTGCAAAGCACGTGATATACGCTTACGGCGCAAGGGAAGCCGAGAGCATGGATATTTCCAATACCAAAACCAACTTCTGCCTCGTAACCGAACCGGTGCAGGGCTTTGAGGGCTGGAAGGACCGCGCCGTGCTGTTCGATATCACGCCTCAAACCGTTACGCTCCGCACCACGCCGGATAACCGCATCATAATCTGC
Source organism: uncultured Clostridia bacterium (assembly GCA_958436475.1). GTDB lineage: Bacteria > Bacillota > Clostridia > Oscillospirales > Acutalibacteraceae > CAUBKG01. Next base: position 9,088 of record CAUBKG010000052.1, on the reverse strand, counting down.
GGGCTCGCCGCGCGGCTGATGAATCTGGAAGGGCGCTTCGGCGGCATGCTTCCTATTTCACGCATTGTTGAAAAGAAATACGAGGAGCTGGATAAACGCCTGCGCGGCATGCTCAAGGGTATCCGTGCCATCAAGCCCGCTTACCGTTTTTCTACGCTGATGCCGGAAACAACGGATAATCTTCCGGTTATCGGCTTCTCGCCGGAGATGCCGTCTGTGATCCGCGCGCTCTGCCCGGGCGAAAACGGCATTGCCTTCGCGGAGCTTGCAAGCCGCCTGATCCTCGAAAATTACCAGGGCGTGAAAAACCGCGATATCAACCTTTTTTCCAAGGATAGGAAGGAAAACCTGATAAAAGCCTGAGCATAGGTGCAAACCCGCAAGGAAAGAACCGAAGCCGGGCAAGGAAGCTTTTATTTTTAAATTGGCGCTATATAGAAGCCCGTGGCATCTTTTAGATGCCACGGGCTCTTTTGCAGGGGAAAATATTGATTTCTTCAGATTATATGCTTTCCCCACAGAGCGGCGCGCTGCCCGCTTTGCTGATGTCCCCGTTTATTGCGACTCTGGTTACTTTCCCTAAAAAGCTTTGCTCCGGTTCTATCAGGCCCAGTTTGAGGAGCTGTTTTATCTTGCTCCGTGTGACGTGCAATATCTCTGGAAGCACTTTATCTGCCCGCAGCTTTAATTCATAAGGGTTTTGAAGTTCAATGCAATCCCCCTTATGAAACACTCCCGTGTCACTGCCAACAATCTTATACGATATATGATTCCAATCGATTTCCGCTTTGTTCGCAAGCAGGCATTGCTTGTCATTTCCATATTGAAGGGCAAGCTTTTTATCATTTCGAAGAAGTCCTTCGTACTCCGGCTTAGAAATATTACCGGGATTTACGCGCTCATAAACCGTCATGTTATAAGTGTGGCCGCATTTTTCGCATTGATAAATCAACCACACGTCAATCCGATTTCCATTTGCATTTATTCGGAATTTGTTTGTGCTTTGATAAAAAGATTTGCCGGCACAGCCGGGGCATTGGCGGATAATCTGATATGATCCTGTTGGCATAATGATATATTGATTCGTTTTTGAATAGCACATTTTGCATCTCCTTGCTTTTGATCAGAAGGATTCGCAAAGGCTATCACATTTTTATTTTTATTTGCAATAGCCTTTGCTACGCAAAATATGGAGTGTTCATACATACCCTCCTTGTCGGGTTAACAGTGCCACAGCGTTTCTATTTTAAAACATCCGTGTTGTTTTTTTAAACCTCAAGTTTTTATAAAAAAGAAAGTAAGCCGATACAGCTTCCTGTATCGGCTCACCCTTAAATTTCCTGTTTGATTTTATATATGATCCGCTGAATGCTTTTCTCAGATAAAAAATATTTTTCAGCGAGATCTGCGTTTTTTGCTCCCCTGAGGGATTCCGCATAGATCTTCGTATCCCGCGCATGCAGCTGTTCCCGAATTCCCGTGCCGGTTCCCCATTTCTTTCGGGAAGCTTCTTTTCTGGGAATATAAATACATGCACCGTCTACATACTGCTGAATTAATTGGATTATTTCAGCCGGCAGAAGCTCGTCGGCTTTTCTATAGCTCATTTTGCATCTCCTTACTTTTGATCAGAAGGATCCGCAAAGGCTATCACATATTTTTTTACTTGCAATAGCCTCTGCTATGCAAAATATGCCGGAGCAGTCATATCAGTTTCCTCCTTGTGACTTTTTGATGATAACCTTCGTTAAAGAAGTGAGGTGGCGTCCCGGATGCTGATCATAGAAGTATCGTTGCCCTAGGTATCGCCACAGGCCGCTTACGGAATATACTCCCGCACACGGAATTTCACACCGCATTCCTCCGCAATTTTCCGGCATTTCTCGATTTTTTCCTTCGGCATTACATCCACCACGGAAAACACCACATGGGGGATGTATTCCCGCGCGTCCCTTGCAAATTGCAGGATGGCGGAAAAGGCCCTTTCGCCTCCGAATTCGCAGTGGCATACCTCCTGGTATTCCTCGGCGGTGGGCTCGTTTAAGCTGATGGAAACGGTATCGATGAGGCCCCGGAGCGCGGGCAGGGTGGGTCGGCCGTTGATAAGGTCGCCCTGGCCGTTTGTGTTGATCCGCATGGGGATGGGGGAAATCTTCCGCACCCCGGCGGCAATCCAGGCGATATCGTCCACCCGGTAAAAGGGCTCGCCGAACCCGCAGAAAACAAGCTCGCCGTATTTCGAAAGGTCACGCTTCCCGATATCCTCTAAAATTTCTTCCCTGGAGGGCTCGCGGTCAAGCCAAAGGGAGCCGGAATCGCCCACGCGGTCAGTGTTCTCCCGCAGGCAGAATTCGCACCGGTTGGAGCAGCGGTTGGTGAGATTCACATATAAATTGTTGCCGGATACATAGGTAATGGTCATTCTGCATTCTCCTCAATCTGAAACAGTTCTAACGTATTGGCGCGTGCCGCATCGATCACCGCCTGCGGCTCCATACCGCGCAGCCCGGCGATTTTTTCGGCCGTATGGGCGATGAGGCGCGAATCGCACCGCTTTCCCCGGAAGGGCACGGGTGCGAGATAGGGCGCGTCGGTTTCGAGCAGGATGCGCTCCATCGGCACGCTTTTTGCAACGAGCGGCGCGTGCCGTGCGTTCTTGAAGGTGACGGCGCCGCCGAGCCCGATAAAAAGCCCCAGCTTCACAGCCTCCGCCGCCATTTCAGAGCTGCCCGAAAAGCAGTGGATCACTCCGCGCGGGCGGTATTTCCGGAGGAGGGTGATGGTGTCCAGGTGCGCGTCCCGGTCGTGGACGACCACCGGCAGGTCGAGTTCCTTTGCGAGGGCAAGCTGCGCTTCGAACACCTGCTTCTGTTTTTCACGGGGGCAGGCGTCCTCGTAATAATAATCCAGCCCGATTTCCCCGATGGCAACCGCCTTTTTGGAGGAAGCGAGGCGGGCAAGCGTATCGAGATAATCACCCGGGAGCCGCTCCGCCGCCTCCGGATGGCAGCCTACCGCCGCGTAAATATAAGGAAAGCGCGCGGCAAGCCGGAGGCTTTCCTCTGAAGAAGCGAGGCAGCTTCCCGCATTGACGATGCCGCACACGCCCTCCTCCGGCAGCCGTTGGAGCAGGGAATCCCGATCCGCTGCAAACTGTGCATCGTAGTAATGGGCGTGGGAATCAAAAATGCCGGTCATCGGATTTTCGCCCCGGCTGGAACGTTATCGAGGAAGATCACGCGCACATCGTCCTCCGCCGCATCCGCAGCGAGGATCATGCCGTTGCTTTCCACCCCGCAGAGCTTCGCGGGCTTGAGGTTGGAAACGAGAACCACCGTTTTGCCGGTTAAATCCTCGGGGGTATACCATTTGGCAATGCCCGAAACCACCTGGCGTTCGCCCTCGCCGTCGTCCAGCATGATGCGGAGCAGCTTTTCGCTGCGCTTTACCTTTTCACACGAAAGGATTTTCGCGGCGCGCAGCTCCACCTTGGCAAAATCATTGATGCCGATCTGCGCCACGCCTTCGGGGGCGGGCGTTTCCTGCTTTTTCACTTCCGCCTTCTGCTTTTCGAGGCCCGCTTCGATTGCTTCCATTGTCTTTTTCACATCCAGGCGGGAGAAAAGTGGAGAGGCTTCCCCAACGGATTTTCCCGCCTCCAGCGCGCCGAAGCGGGAGAGAGATTCCATATCCGTGCGTTCGGCGCCGAGCTGGCGGAATATTTCCTCCGCCGTTTTCGGCAGGAAGGGGGCGAGCAGAGCGCCGAGAAAGCGAATGCTTTCGAGCAGGTTATAGAGCACCGTGCCGAGCCGTGGGAGGTTTGCTTCGTCCTTCGCGAGCACCCAGGGGGCCGTTTCGTCGATATACTTGTTGCTGCGGCGCGCGAGATTCATAATGGCGCTGAGCGCCTCCGCAGTTTTGTATTCATCCATGCACTTCTGCACTTTTTTCACCGTATCGAACGCGGTGGCGCGCAGGTCTTCATCCAGCGGGTCGCCGGCGGCGGGCGCCTGAATCACGCCGCCGAAATACTTTTTGCACATGGCCACCGTGCGGTTCACGAGGTTGCCGAGGGTGTTTGCAAGGTCGGAATTATACCGTTCGATGAAGGTTTCATAGGTAATGATGCCGTCCTGCGCATAGGGCATTTCGCTGAGGAGGTAATACCGCACGCCGTCTACCCCGAAAATTTCACAGAGGTCGTCCGCATAAATCACGTTGCCCTTGGATTTGCTCATTTTATCCTGCCCGGAAAGCAGCCACGGGTGGCCGAACACCTGCTTCGGGAGCGGAAGCCCCAGGGCCATGAGGATGATGGGCCAGTAAATGGTGTGGAAGCGCAGGATATCCTTGCCGATGATGTGAACGTCCGCCGGCCAGTATTTCCGGAACAGCTCGGCTTCCGGCTCCGCGGGATTGTATCCGAGCGCGGTGATGTAGTTCGAAAGCGCGTCGATCCACACATAGATCACGTGCTTGTCGTCAAAATCGACCGGAACGCCCCATTTGAAGGAGGAGCGGGAAACGCAGAGGTCCTGAAGGCCGGGCTTTAAAAAGTTATTGATCATCTCGCGCTTGCGGGATTCGGGCGTAATAAAATCGGGATGTTCTTCAATATACTGCATCAGGCGGTCCTGATACTTGCTCATACGGAAGAAATAGGCCTCCTCCTTGGTCTTCTTCACCGGGCGGCCGCAGTCGGGGCAGCAGCCGTCCTTGAGCTGCGTCTCGGTGAAAAAGGATTCGCACGGAATACAGTATAACCCTTCGTATTCGCTCTTATAAATGTCGCCCTGCTCGTAGAGCCTGTGGAAAATCTGCTGCACGGCCTTTTCATGGTAATCGTCCGTCGTGCGGATAAACTTATTGTAAGAGGAGCCCATCAGATCCCAAATCGTCCGGATTTCGCCGGCTACTCCATCCACATATTCCTTTGGGGAAATGCCCGCTTCCTTTGCGAGGTCCTCCACCTTCTGGCCGTGCTCGTCGGTTCCGGTGAGGAAGAAAACATCGTACCCCATCATTCGCTTGTAGCGCGCGATAGCGTCTGTCAGCACCACCTCGTAGGTGTTGCCGATGTGCGGCTTGCGGGAAGTGTAGGTGATCGCCGTGGTGATGTAGAACGGGGTTTTACTCATGTTATAATTCCTCCTAAAAACTGATAAGGGTACGTTACTCTTTATTATAACAATTTTTCCCGCAAATTCAATAAAACAAATGCGGCTGTTTTGCAGCGGCATGTTTTTGCACCGCTGTTTCTTTTTCCCGCCCGATATTAAGAGAATAGCCGTTGACATTTTATACGGATCAGGTATACTAGATATAGTATAACAAAACGGACTAGTGTGAATAAAAGGTACGATATATGCGCTCCGGAGAAAGAAGTGGGGCGGAATACAATTTGTGTAAAGGAATGGTGGTTACCAGTGGAACTCTCACAGAATGCAGTCACCGTGCTGGAAAAACGGTATCTAATCCGCAATGAAACGGGCGAGGTCGTGGAAACGGTGGACGGCCTTTTCCGCCGTGTGGCGGAGGCGATCGCCGCGTCCGATAAAAATTACGATGCAGGGGCCGATACCGAGGCCACAGCGCAGGAATTTTACGAGATGATGACGGGCCTCGAATTTTTGCCCAATTCGCCCACCCTCATGAACGCCGGGCGGCCGCTCGGCCAGCTTTCTGCCTGCTTCGTTCTGCCTATCGAGGATACGATGGAGGGCATTTTCGAAACCATCAAGCAGGCGGCGCTCATCCATAAATCGGGCGGCGGCACGGGCTTTTCTTTTTCGCGCCTGCGCGCTGCGGGCAGCACGGTCAATTCCACCGGGGGTGTAGCGAGCGGGCCCATCAGCTTTATGCGCGTGTTCAATATGGCCACCGAGGCGGTGAAACAGGGAGGCACCCGCCGGGGGGCCAATATGGGCATCCTTCGGGTGGATCATCCCGATATTTTGAGCTTTATCGACTGCAAGAAGGATAATAAAGACATCACCAATTTCAATATTTCCGTCGGCATCACGGAAGATTTCATGAAGGCCGTGGAAAACAAGGAGGATTACGACCTCATCGACCCGAACAACCACAGCGTCCGCGGGCGGCTGAATGCGGCGGAGGTGTTCGATAAGATCGTGAACGCCGCCTGGCACAACGGCGAGCCGGGCATTATCTTTCTGGACCGCCTCAACCGGGATAATGTGGTGCCCTCCCAGGGGCCGATCGAATCGACCAACCCATGCGGCGAGCAGCCGCTCTTACCCTATGAATCCTGCAATCTCGGCTCCATCAACCTGACGAAGGTGGTGGCTGAGGGGCAAAATGGACCGGAGATAGACTGGGAAAAGCTCGGACGCATCGTGAAAAGCGCGGTGCATTTCCTCGATAACGTGATCGACGCGAACAAATATCCTCTCCCCATGATCGACCATACCACCAAGCTGACCCGCAAGATCGGCCTCGGCGTGATGGGCTGGGCGGATATGCTCCTGCTGCTTGGCATTCCTTATAATTCGGAGGAAGCGGCGGCGCTCGGCGAAAGGCTCATGGGCTTTATCACCGAGACGGGGCGTGAAATGAGCCGGGAGCTCGCCAAAACGCGCGGAGCCTTCCCCCTCTTTTCGGAAAGCATCTATCAGGACGGCGAGCCCCTGCGCAACGCCACCATCACCACCATTGCTCCCACAGGCACTCTGAGCCTGCTTGCGGGCTGCTCCTCCGGTGTGGAGCCGGTGTTCGCCTATGTGTACATCCGCAATATCATGGACGGCACCGAGATGATTGAAGTGAACCCCATCCTGAAGGAACGCCTGAAAAAGAGCGGGCTTTATTCCGATGAGCTCATGCGCCGCATTGCTTCGGAGGGGACCATCGCCCATATCGAAGAGCTTCCGGAGGAGCTGCGCCGCGTGTTCGTTTCGGCGCATGATATCACGCCGGAATACCATATCAAGATGCAGGCGGCCTTCCAGAGGAAGACGGACAACGCCGTTTCCAAAACGGTCAATTTTCCCAATGCCGCAACCGAAGAGGATGTAAGAGAGGTCTACCTCGAAGCCTATCGTACTGGATGTAAAGGCGTTACCATTTACAGAGACGGCAGCCGCAACGAGCAGGTTCTCAACATCGGCAAGGTGAAAAAGGAGGATGAACCGGCGAGCGCGGAGCCGGGAACGCTCATGCCCCGCCCGCGCCCGGATGTGACGCAGGGAGTCACCGAGCGCATCCGCACGGGCTGCGGCAATCTGTATATCACCGTGAATTATGATAACAAGGGCATTTGCGAGATCTTTACGAATACGGGCCGCGCGGGAGGCTGCCCGTCCCAGTCCGAAGCCACGGCGCGCCTCGCATCCATCGCCCTGCGCTCCGGGCTCAGCGTGGAAGCGCTCGTGGAGCAGCTCAAGGGCATCCGCTGCCCCTCCACCATCCGCCAGCAGGGGATGAAATGCACCTCCTGCCCGGATGCGATTGCAAGGGTTATCCAGAAGGTCGCAAAGGAGCAGCATTTTGACGCGGCTTCTTCTGTTGCCGTGCCGAAAATCACGGCGCCGTCTCCCGTGGCCGCGCCCGGAAAAGAAGAGGGCAGGGTGAACCAGCCCGGGAACATGAAATACTGCCCCGAGTGCGGCGCAAAGCTGGAGCATGAGGGCGGATGCGTCACCTGCCGGGACTGCGGCTTTTCCAAATGCGGATGAGCGGCGATACAAAAGAAGCGCTTGCACGCATCATGAAAGAAAACGGGGTGGAATGCTACGGCGTTTGCCCCTATGATGAACTACGCGGCAGGGAGCTCTCCTGCCGCGCTGAGGAACGCATACCGAAAGGTGTGCGTTCCTGCATTGTTATGCTGTTTCCCTACCGTGTGGAAAAAACGAGGGGGAACGTTTCGGCCTATGCCGCCGTGAAAGATTACCATAAGGTAGCGGGGAAGCGTCTCGATACGATCTCAGGCTGCCTCCGGAAAGAATTCGCGGGGAATGCGTTCGAGTGGTTTTGCGATAACTCCCCTGTGCCAGAGGTATGGGCGGCGGCGCGGGCCGGCCTCGGGGTGATCGGGCGCAACCGGCTTCTGATCCATAAGCGCTATGGTTCCTATGTGTTTATCGGTGAAATTCTCACGGATATGCCCCTGCCGCCGTCCGATGCCGACGGGATGAAAACCTGCATCGGCTGCGGAGCATGCGAAGCCGCCTGCCCTGTGAGGAACCTTCCGGAGTTCGAGCGGAGCAGATGCCTTTCCGAGATTACCCAGCGCAAGGGCGAGCTCACCAAAAGGGAGGAAGAGCTGCTTCGAACCTCGGGCTGTGCATGGGGGTGCGATATCTGCCAGGAGGCCTGCCCCCTGAACCGTTTTGCGGAACTTTCTCCTCTTCCGGAATTTTGCGAAAGCTACCGGCCCAGTGCGGAAGAAGGGGAGCATGCGCCCGACCGCGCCTTTTTATGGCGCGGCGAAAAAGTGATCGACCGAAACCTGTGCATATTAAAGAAAAAATAGGGAACGCTATCGGTACAATCATTTTGTGAGGAGGAACTGCTCTTATGAAGATAAGTGAAGTTATGAGCACCTCGGTGATCTCCGTTTCCCCAACACAGACGGTAGCGGAAGCGGCCAAGCTGATGAGCGACAATAACATCGGCGCGGTGCCGGTGGCGGACAATGGCAAGATCCGCGGCGTGTTGACCGACCGGGATATTGTTCTCCGCTGTGTGGCGCAGAATCTGAGCGCGCAGACGACTAAAACGGGGGACGTGATGACCACCGGACCGGTGTTCGTTACCGGAGACACAGACGTAAACGACGCAATGATGCTGATGTCCAACGAGCAGGTAAGAAGGCTGCCCGTTTTGCAGGATGGCAGGCTGACCGGCTTTGTGAGCCTCGCAGATATCGCGCGCAGGCACACCGGACCGGAGCTCGCGGATGCCATTGCGGATATTTCCATGCCGTAAAAAAGCAGGCCATGCAAAGCGAAAGAGGAGCGCCAGAAGCGGCGCTCCTCTTTCTATCTGAAAGAAAAATAGTACCCCCCGGGCTTTGAACCGCGCCAGATTGTACGGACAGCACAAAAAAGTCCCGATGCAGGAAATA
>CAUBKG010000051.1 GCA_958436475.1 uncultured Clostridia bacterium | reverse complement strand
TAGCGAGCATCATCGTAGTGATGCAGAAATAAAGGGTCAAAAAGAGAAAGAGGGGCCCCCGCGTTGGCGTTTGCCTTCGTGGGGGCCCTTGTTCTGCAGAGAATGCTAAAACAGCAGCGGGAGGGGGGACCCGCCTGCTTTTATAGACTGCCTGCGGCGCTTTTTACGCCGCGCGCGGATTTGGGGGCCGTGGGCCGGGAACGGCCCACATGGCCAATTTTTTATTGCGAAGCAATAAAAAATGCAGGCTTTCTGAATAAACCGGCGGCAAAGCGTCCACAATGAGGGTGCAAGGATGAAAAAGCTTTTACATAACCTGTGCAAATCTGAATAATTGGGGACAGAACGGTATGAAAAAGTTGGAAGCAGCCGTATTGTTCGGCTTTGCTATTGCGGTTATTTTTTGTTTAACAGGTTTTATGAGCTTTGAAAAGCAGTGCGATGGAATCCGCGGGAAGGTGCTGCGCCTGCACGTGCTGGCCAATTCCGATTCGGAAGAGGACCAGGCGCTCAAGCTCAAGGTGCGGGACCGGCTGTTGGAAGAAGGCCGTGAGATTTTGAGCGGCGCAGAAAATGAAAGCGAAGCGGCGCAGAAGGCGCGGGAGAATCTCGGCACGCTCACCCGGATCGCAGAGGATGAAGTGAAACGCCAGGGCTACGATTACCCGGTAACGGTCAAGGTGGAACGCACGTATTTTGGAACCCGCGTATACGATAATGTAACCATGCCGGCGGGGGAATACGAGGCGCTCCGGGTGCTGATCGGCAGCGCGGAAGGAAAAAACTGGTGGTGCGTGATGTTCCCGCCCATGTGCCTGCCGGCGGCGGAAGGGGGCGAAGGCTTGCAGCAGGAAAATGAAAAGCTGGAGGATGTTCTGGACCAGAAAGAAATGGATATCGTAACCAGCCCGGAAAAATATGAACTGCGGTTCAAAACCGTGGAATGGTTCGAAGAGGCCGGGAATTTTTTTAAGGACCTGTTTGGACGCTCGGCGAATTCCTGAACGGCTGGCGCCGCGCGGAATTTCCCAGCCGTAGGCCGATGAAAAAAAGCTCCATCCTAAAAATAGGATGGAGCTTTCTTCATTTTGATTTTCGATTTACCGCTTGCCCAGCTTGCGGAGGAAGCGCTGGATGCGGTCGGAGGGGTTCAGCAGGGTGCTGACCGACATATCGTGATTCAGGGTATCGATAATCAGGGAGATGTATTTGGACATATCCACCTCGCAGTACCACTCGCGCTCGAGCAGCTCGGGCGTGCGGTAAACGAGGTTGGTGGTGAATACGCGCTCGATATAGCCTTCCTTGTAGGCTTCGTCGAACCGCTCGAGGCCTTCGCAGAAGAGGCCGAAACAGGTGCAGACGAAAATCTTGCGGGCCTTGAGGGCTTTGAGCTTTTTGCCGATATCGATCACGGAATCGCCGGAGGAGATCATATCGTCCACAATGATGATATCCTTGCCCTCGACGCTGTCTCCCAAATACTCGTGGGCAACGATCGGGTTGCGGCCGTTTACAATGGTGGCGTAATCGCGGCGCTTATAGAACATGCCGAGGTCGAGGCCGAGCATGGAGGAGTAATAAATGCATCGGTTCATACCGCCTTCATCCGGGGAGACGATGAGCATCTTATCGCGTTTGAACTGAATATCCGGCACGTTGGTGGCCAGGGCCTTTATCATCTGATAGGTGGGCTGGAAGTTTTCAAAGCCGCTCAAGGGGATGGCGTTCTGCACGCGGGCGTCGTGCGCATCGAAGGTGATGATGTTATCCACGCCCATGCGGCAGAGCTCCTGCAGAGCCAGGGCGCAGTCCAGCGATTCACGCGCGCTGCGCTTGTGCTGGCGGCCTTCGTAGAGCATCGGCATAATCACCGTGAGCCGGCGGGATTTTCCGCCGATGGCGGCGATCACGCGCTTGAGGTCCTGATAATGCTCGTCCGGGCTCATCGGGACGTTGATGCCGTAGCGCTTATAGGTAACGCCGTAATTGAAAATATCACAGAGGATGTAAATATCCAGCCCGCGGGCGGATTCGTTGATGACCGCCTTGCCCTCGCCCGTGCCGAAACGGGTGATGGTGTAATCGAGAAGGTAACTGTCCCGGTTGTAGCCGGCGAAGACGATATGGTCTTCCACCTCTTCCTCACGCTCGTTTCGCCAGCCGATGAGGTAATTATCGATCGTACGGCCGAGCTCCTCGCAGCCCGGCATAGCGATGATCCCCAGCGCCCCCACCGGAATACAGTTCAAGATATCAGGATTTGTCGTCGTCATGAAATACTCCCCTTTGTAAAGTCTGAACGCGGCCCTTCCGCCGCGCAGCATCCTGTCTTTATCATTACTATATTACAACATTTTTCGGCTTTTTCAAGCCTTTGGCAGCATGTTTTCAGAAGTTTCCGCCCTGCTTCTGCTCGTCCAGCGTCAAAAGATAGGCGGGCAGGAATTCGTGGAGGAAACAGTCTGCCTCCGGCAGATGCATTTCTTCGAGCGCACGGCGGGTAGAGGCTTCTGCCTGCTCGAAGTCGCGGTTGCCCATGGATTTTTCCTCCAGGCATTTGATGAGCGCCGAAAGTTTATCTGCCGCCTTGAGCAGGGGAAGAAGCTCGCGGTCTTCCTCCGTGGGGGAAAGCAGGGGCGCATATTCTTCTATCAGGTCCCCGGGGAGCATGGAGAGCAGGAACCCGCAGGCGTTTTCTTCGATTTCGCCGTACACGCCGCGGATGCTTTCGTTATAATATTTCACCGGGGTGGGCAGGTCGCCGGTGATGATTTCCGGAACATCATGAAACAGGCTCAGCAGAGCCAGGCGCTCGGGGTTCACGCTGCCGCTGAAGCGCTTGTTGCGCAGCACTCCCAGCGCGTGGGCGAGGAACGCCACCTCCAGGCTGTGCTCGCTTAAGGTTTCCGGCCGGGTATTGCGCATGAGGCCCCACCGGTTGATATATTTCATGCGGGAAAGCATGGCGAAAAACTGACTCATGGGCTTCATTCCTCCACCTGATTTTTTTCAGTATACCATTTTGGCCGGTGCTTGTCCACGCACGGAAAATCGCAAACTGTCAAAAAAGTGAAAATAGGATATTGTGAAACGGGGATGAAACCGATATAATGATTGTATTACATTGCGAGGTGAAATGATGCAGAGTTCAAAGAGGAAAGAAAGCTGTATCAAGGTCTTCTTTCTTGCGTTTGCACTTTCTGCCGCAGTCTTTATCCCTTATATCATCGCGGAACACGGGTATTTCTTTCTGTATGCCGATTATAATATGCAGCAGATTCCCTTTGGCGTCCTTGCGCAAGAGGCGGTGCGCAGCGGCGAATTTTTCTGGAACTGGAGCACCGATCTCGGCGCAAACTTTATCGGCTCTTACAGCTTCTATAATCTCGGCAGCCCCTTTTTCTGGCTGACCACGCTGTTCCCGGAAGGCGCGGTGCCCTATCTTTTGGCTCCGCTGCTGATGCTCAAGGTATCTCTTGCGGCGGTGGCGGCATATGCGTTCTTGCGGAGATATGTAAAGGATTCGACCTTTGCGGTTATGTCCGCTATTCTGTATGCCTTTTCGAGCTTTTCCGTTTATAATCTGTTTTACAATCATTTCCATGAGGCCATCCTTCTTTTCCCGCTTCTGATGCTTGCGCTCGATCTGCTGGTGGAGGAGGGGCGCACCGGCGTGTTCGCGCTCGTTGTGCTCGCCGCGGCGCTGAATAATTATTATTTCTTTTTCGGCATGGTGCTGTTCACCCTGATCTATGTACTGGTGCGCACCGCCTGCGGCGGCTGGAGCATGCGCCCCGGCCGGTTCTGCAAGCTGTGCCTCGAGGCGGCGCTCGGATTCGGCATGTCTATGGTGCTGATGCTGCCGGCGGTTCTTTCCGTTTTGCAGAACCAGCGCATTTCCGAAACGATCAGCGGTGTTTCCTGCCTGGTATACGATTGGCCCATGTATGCCGAGCTCATCAAATCCATGCTCTGCCCGCCCGACCTGCCGGATGCTTCGGTGTTTTTCGCCATGGCGGACGTTTATTGGCGCGTTCCCTGCCTGTGGCTGCCCCTCGTGGGCCTTACGGGCGTGCTTGGTTATTTTACCCTCCGGGAGCCCTCGTGGCTCAAAACGCTGCTCATCGTCTGCGGCGTGATCGTGTTCGTGCCGGTGTTGAACAGCATGTTCTCCATGTTCAACGCCTATTATTACAGCCGCTGGTTTTTTATGCCCATCCTCTTTCTCTGCATGGCCACGGGCATTTCCTTTTCCAGGGCCCGGCAGGCAAACCTCAAAAGCCCGGCTGTTTTTATTATGATTCTGCTGGCGTTTATCGTAGGCATCACGGCGCTCTGGCCGAATGAATATGAAGGCCGCTGGCAGCTCGGCATCTATGACCACACCCGCACTCTGAACTTTTTTTACACGGCGGGGGTGGCCCTCCTCTGTGCAGGGCTCACGCTCTGGCTGGTTTACGGCCTGTACCGCCGCCCGGAACGTTACCGCCGTCTGCTCCTGATCTTCACGGCTGCCGTTTCGGTGCTTTATGCGTCCGGTTTCCTATACACGGAAAAAAGCAACTTTGAATACGATACCGATGCTTTCATGATTCCCCGCGCGGTAAACGGCGCGGAAAAGATCGACCTGCCCGGAGACGAGGAGCACCGGATCGATATTCTCAATTCTCTCAAAAACCTCTCCATGTATTGGGACATGCCCTGCATCCAGGGCTTCCACAGCATCGTGCCGGGAAGCGTTACGAATTTTTATGATTTCATTGGCATGGAGCGTGTGGTCGAGATCCACCCGGATACTTCGCACTATACCCTGCGGGGCCTGCTTTCCGTCAAATGGGTATTCGAGGAGGAGGGGTACCGCCCGCGCGCCGAGGCCGATTATCTCGGGCAGGCGGGCGAGCTGCCCGGCTTTTCCTATTACGATACGCAGAACGGCTTCCAGGTATACGAAAACGAAGCCTTCCTCCCCTATGGCTTCACTTATGAATATTACCTGACCCGCTCGGAGGCGGAGGCCCTTTCGCCCAAAGAGCGCGAACGCGTGATGATTAAGGCCATGGTCGTGCCGGATGAAGAGAAGGATAAGGCCGCCGCGGTGCTGATGCACTACGACGCTTCGGAGGCCGCCTCCCTCGGTGCGGAGGAATATCTCGAGGAATGCACGAAGCGGAGCGCCTCGAGCGCGGGCTGCTTCCAGCGGGATACGCGGGGCTTCACGGCAGAAATCACGCTGGAAGCGCCGAATTACGTATTCTTCAGCGTGCCGTATGAAAGCGGATGGTCTGCCGAGGTGAACGGAGAGCCCGCGGAGATACTTTTTGCGAATGAGCTCGGCATGGCGGTGAAATGCAGCGCGGGCGTTTCCGATATCCGATTTACTTATATGACCCCGGGGCTCAAAACGGGGGGGTATATTGCCCTTTCCTGTTTCGGCGTGTTTTTATTGTATCTTGCGGTGTGCGGCCTGATTTTCCTCAAAAGGCGCGGCAAAAGCGCGAAGGCGGAACCGGGCGCGCCCGAAATCGTGGATGGGTTCACCGTGAACGAAGAAATTTTTGCGGAGCTGTGTGAAATCGAAGAAAAGCACAGGCCAAACCGGAAAAAATATGGAAAGGAAAAGGGAAAACGATGAATGTACTCTATATCGTAGTTCCGTGTTACAACGAAGAGGAAATGCTGCCGATTTCCTCCGGAAAGCTCGTGGAAAAGCTTGATCAACTCGTAAAGGCCGGCCTCGCAGACCCGAAGAGCCGCGTCCTGTTCGTGGACGACGGCAGCAAAGATAAAACGTGGGAGATTATTTCCCGCCTGCACGAAGAGAAGCCGCAGGTCTGCGGGCTGAAGCTTTCGCGCAACAAGGGCCACCAGAATGCCCTGCTCGCGGGCCTTATGACGGCGAAGGACCACTGTGACTGCGCCATCTCCATCGACGCCGACCTGCAGGACGATGTGAACGCCATGGACGAAATGATGAAGAAATTCGCAGAAGGATGCGAGATCGTGTACGGCGTGCGCAGCAAGCGCGAAACGGATACCTTTTTTAAGCGCGCCACCGCCGAGGGCTTTTATAAGGTCATGAAATTTTTCGGGGCGGACGTCGTCTTCAATCACGCGGACTACCGCCTGATGGGCCGCCGCGCGCTGGATGTGCTTGCCGAATACCGGGAAGTGAACCTGTTCCTGCGCGGCATTATGCCCCAGATCGGCTTCAAGACGGACAAGGTCTATTACGAACGTGCGGAGCGGATCGCCGGGGAATCGAAATACCCGCTGAAGAAGATGCTCGCCTTCGCGATGGACGGCATCACCTCCTTCAGCGTGCGTCCGCTCAAGATGATTTCCAGCCTCGGCATCATCATTTCCTTCCTCAGCGTGTTCGG
This sequence comes from uncultured Clostridia bacterium, assembly GCA_958436475.1. Classification (GTDB taxonomy): domain Bacteria; phylum Bacillota; class Clostridia; order Oscillospirales; family Acutalibacteraceae; genus CAUBKG01. Next base: position 8,715 of record CAUBKG010000051.1, on the reverse strand, counting down.
CCTTCTCTACGCCCTGATTTCGAAGGCCCTCGGCGCCGCGGTTTCCGGATGGACGGCTATCGTCGCCTCCATCTGGCTGCTGGGGGGCATCCAGCTTTTGAGCCTCGGCATCATCGGGGAATATATCGGCAAGATGTATAACGAGGTGAAGGCCCGCCCGAAGTATATCGTGGAAGAATTTCTGAATCACTGAGGGTTTAGGCGATACCATCAGAATACAATGTGTTTTTCAGGCTTCTGCGAAAAATCTTCGGCCGCAAGCGGCAAAAAGGATCCGTTTGCGGCGCAGGGTACTCGGATGGTATCGCCCGAGCTTGGCTTCACCGAAAAAGGCCGCGCCTGTGCTTTGGAAAACATCCCCCAAGGCCCATTGGCAAGGCCGATACAGAAAATAAATAACCCACTATGACTCTTTCGCTAGAAAAACGTCATAGTGGGTATTTTTTATAGATTGCCCCTGGCAATCTATAAAAATTGTCCATGTTGCCCGCTGCACGGGCAACGGACGTAAAATCACAGCGCGCGGCCTCGAAGAGACCGCATGCGCCAAAAAAATAGCCGCAGATCTGTTCTGCCGGAAATATGTCCCCACTCTTGCGGCTATTTTTTATAGATTGCCCCTGGCAATCTATAAAAATTGTCCATGTTGCCCGCTGCACGGGCAACGGACGTAAAATCACAGCGCGCGGCCTCGAAGAGACCGCATGCGCAAAAAAATAGCCGCTGTTCCATTTTGCCGGAAAACGGTCGCCTATTCGCGGCTATTTTTTATCACGGGGCGCCGCACTGCCTTCCCCCATTGCGGCTGCGGCACATCATGAAAGGCCGGCGCGGCTTTTTTCTTCAATCCGATTTTTTACAGCGGAGCTTTGCCGTGAGGTAATCGATATACTGCCGGGCGGTGCGGGGGCTGCGCCCTCCGCGCTCCAGCGCCCAGCGCTCGGCATCCTCCAAGAGGATGCGGCGGTCGATATCCAGCTGCCGGTCCGCAGCGAGCTCGGTCACGATGCGATAATATTCCTCGCGCCCCGGCTTTAAGAAGGTGATGGAGATGCCGAACCGGTCGGAAAGGGAAAGCAGCTCCTGCATGGTATCGGCAAAATGGATTTCGTCCCCCTCGCGGTCGGAAAAGCGCTCGCGCACCAGATGGCGGCGGTTGGAGGTGGCGTAAATGAGCAGGTTTTTGGGCCTCGCGGCGAGCCCGCCTTCCAGAATAGCCTTGAGGGCGGCAAAGCTGTCGTCCTGCTGGGTAAAGGAAAGGTCGTCGATAAACACAATAAATTTTTGCGGGATTTTTGCCACTTGGTCGATGAGGTCGGGGAAATCGTGGATATTTTCCTTTGAAATTTCGATCATCCGAAGCCCCTGCGGTGCGAATTCGTTCAGAACGGCATGCACCGTGGAGGATTTCCCGGTTCCCATATCGCCGTACAAAAGCAGGTTGTTCGCGGCAAAGCCTGAAAGGAAGGCCTGCGTGTTATGGATGATCTGATCCTTCTGGCTCTCGTATCCTTTGAGCCCGGAAAGGCGGATGGGATCCGGGTGGAAAATGGGCTCGATTTTCCCATTCTGAAAGGAGAAGGCGCGGTATTTTGCGAACACGCCGCACCCCTGCGCTTCATAAAACGCGGCGACCGTATCCACCCCGCCTGCAAGCACGGGAGGGATTTCCCCGGTTTCGAAGCGGGGAAGGAAGGCGGGGAGCGCCTCTGCGGGCGGTTCTGAAAAAACCGCAAGGCGGTCGGGCGAAAGGGAGGCGAATTCCCGGAGTGCTGCAATGTCCGCCTCCGCGGCCTGCCGCAGGGGAAGGGAAGCCTCCGCCTTCCGTCCGGCGGCGCACAGGCGGGAGAATGGATTATCGTCGTAGCAAACGGCGTCTGACACCATTTGGGCAAACGAATTTTCATGCTCCTCCCGGGCCAGCTCTAAAAACATTTCACTGTAAATTTCCTCCACCGGGCGGCAGGCAGGGCCGCTCAGCTCCAGAAACAGGGCGAAAAAGCGTTGTTTCAGCACCCCGCGGTAAACCGAGAGGCACCGGATGCGCCCAGCAAGGCTTTTTATGTCCATAGTAAAACTTCCTTTCCGGAATGAGAGTGGCAAGTAGCTTTCCTTTTCACACCGCTTTCGAGTGGGAAAATAAAAGGAAAATAGAGCACGGAACGGGTGAAGCTCTGCGCCCTGTTACATGGTACTCTCGGGAAAGCGGCTTGTCAATTCCGAAAATACCGTTAAAAACGTATGGAAAGGCCGGGGGCTGGACAAGATAGGAAAAACAAAACCAGTTTTTGGAGGCCCATATGTTTGATAAGTGGCGGCTGGGGATGCACGGACTCCCCGACCCGACAGAAGATATCACCGAAACGGAAATCACAACAGAGAACGTGAAAAAATATCTCGAACACAGCGACGATATGCAGTTTCAAACCGTTTATCTCGGCGAGCACAACGAGCTTTCCCTCACCCTTGCCTTCTTCGACGGTATGATCGACGGCGACGCGATCAATGAAACAGCCCTGCGCCCCATCATGCGCAGCGAAGCGCTCCGGCATGTGAAAAGCCGGCAGGAGGCGTTTGAAATCGTGGAAAAGGACACACTCTATTTCTCTACCCAGCGCACCCGGACAACTCTTAGGGAGGTCATTCTCGATATTCTCAACGGCTGGTCGGTGCTCCTGTTCGACGGCGTGGGAAAGGCCGTTTCGCTGGAGACCAAGAGCGGCGAGCGCCGGTCGGTGAGCGAAAGCACCAACGAAAGCACGCTCAAGGGCGCGAAGGATTCCTTTATTGAAATCATCCGTTCCAACACGGGGCTCGTGCGCCGGAAAATCCGAAGCTGCGATTTGCGCATCGAGCAGATCATGGTGGGGCAGCACAGCAAGTCGCAGCTCGCGCTGTGTTATATGGGCAGCGTGGCGGACAAAAACATGCTGCGAAAGCTGAAGGAGCGGATCGATGCGATGAAGCTGCACGATATCCTTTCCCCCGGCGATTTTGAAGAGGAGATCATCGACCGCAAGCTTTCCATCTTTCCGCAGATGATGTACACCGAGCGGGTAGACCGCTTCTGCTCCAACGTGATGGACGGCAAGATCGGCGTGCTGATCGACGGCTTTCCCACCGCCTTCATCCTGCCCGGCACGTTCAACATGTTTTTTCAGACCCCTGAGGATTATTCGCACAACTACCTGATCAGCAGCGCCACCCGCTTTATGCGGTATCTGGCCTATTTTCTCACCATATCGGTTCCGGCGCTCTTTGTGGCGGTCACCACCTACCATCCCGAAATGATACCCGCGCCCCTGGCGGGGGCGATCGTCCGCAGCAAGCAGGGGGTGCCCTTCTCCACGGCGCTGGAGGTTCTCTTCGTGCTCATTGCCATCGAGCTGCTCATTGAAGCGGGCCTGCGCCTGCCGCAGGCCATCGGGCACACCGTTTCCATTGTGGGCGGTCTCATTATCGGAGACGCGGCGGTGAGCGCCAAGCTCCTTTCTCCCGCCGTGGTGGTCATCGTGGCCATTTCGGGCATTGCCGATTTCGTCTGCCCCTACCACGACCTTTCCAACGCCGCCCGCCTCTGCCGGTTCGGGCTGCTGATTTTCGCCACGGCCGGGGGCGTGTTCGGATTCGTTCTGGGCTTTATTTTCATGCTGTATTATCTCTGCACCATCGAAGTGCTCGGGGTGCCCTATTTCGTTCCGTTTACCGCGAACGACGATAAATATCTCCTGCGGGATACGCTCATCCGCTTCCCGCTTTTCTTAAAAAACAAGAGGAAGAAAAGATGAAAAAGCATTTTAATTTTGCGGCCATCGCCATTTTTATCATCCTTCTGCTTACCTTTAACGCAAGCTCTACCGTACACCGCCGGGAGATTACCAACCTGGAGCTGGTGCACATCGTCGGGATGGATACGGGACGAGCACAGCCGGGCGATATTTCCTTTACCATCCTGCGCAACACGGTCACGGGATCGGACGGCTCCTCCGGCAGCGGAGATTCGGAGGGGGATATGTCCTCCAATCAAAAAATCCTCACGGTGGAAGCGCCCTCTTACGACCGCGCCTTCCGCATGGCCCAGACCTATACAGATAAGCAGTTTTCCGGCACGCATATCGGCTTTTTTCTGCTCGGGGAAGAGGCCGCGCGGCAGGATATCCGCCGGCACCTCGACTATGTGCTGCGCAACAATGAAATACGCCTCAATTCGAAGCCTTTCGTCATCCGCGGCATGACGGCTGAAGAATTCCTGCGGCAGGCGGGGAAGGGAAGCTATGATTTGAACGAAGTGCTCCGCAGCACGGAAAACAATAACATGCATCTCGGCTTTACCGGAACCACTCTTCTCGTGGATGCGATGCGGATGCTTTCGGAGGAGCCGTATGTCACCGTGCTCCCCGCGGCGCAGCTTGTGGGCTTCGATGAAGAGGAGAAGGGAGGCGGGGAAGAAGGGGAGAAGAAGGAGCCTTCCAACGTAATGCTGAACGGCTATGGCGTCGTCAAGGAAGGAAAGCTCATCGGTTATCTCGAAAACGAAGCCGCCCGGGCCTATAATATCGTTACGAACCGGCTCACCACCACGAACCTCGATATCCCGCTCGAAAGCGGCGGGTATGTTTCCTTTGGGATAGCGCACTGCGAAAGCCGCATGGAATTTGAAATGGACGGCGATGAAATCCGGAGGGTGGTCATCCGGGTGGAGACACGCTCCAATTTTGACGAAGTAACGGCCCATGGGAAGGGTGTTTTCGAAGAAGAGGCCATACGCCGCCTGGAGGAAAAGCAGGAACAGAAGCTCACGGAGCAGCTCGAAGCCCTGATCGGCGAAAGCAAACGGATGCGGGCGGATTTCCTCGGCGTGTGCGGGGCGTTCCGGCTTCAGCACCCTTACCGTTTCCGCGGCATGGAGAGCGGATGGAACGACCGGATCGCCGGGCTGGAAATCGTGCCGGAGGTTCGGGTCCATATCCAGCGCACGCTCGACACGGTTGGCACGAACGACTGAAAAAGGAGCATTTGAATCATGTGGCTGTTTTTACTGGTTTCGGCTGCGGCCGTGATATACGATGTGGTTTTGCTGCGAAAAGAGCACACGCGGCGGGACCGGCGGATGTATTCCGCGGGCATGGCTCTTGCCCTCCTGTTCGGGCTGGCGTTTTATCTGGGCCTTCGCGAAACGAGCCTTTTTTCTCTTTTATTCCGGTAACATTTTTCTCATGAAAGCGGGGATACGTGTTTTATGAACCAAACGGCGGATCGCATCAGCCTTTATCAGGCGATGAAAATATTTATACTGGCCGCGGCTTCTTCCATCCTCCGGATGCTGCCGTCGCTCGTGGCGGGAGAGGCGGGGCGCGCGTCATGGGTATCCGTGCTGCTCGCGGTCATCCCCTTTGCGCTGCTGCTCTGGATGCTCGGCACCCTGCTGCGCGGCGGGAACGATTGGGGCCTCGCCGATTCCTTTCTGGCGATTTTAGGCCGGCCTGCTGCAAAAATCGCAGTCGCCCTCACCGGCGTCTGGATCTTCCTCCTCATTTCCGTGTATGCGCGCTACTTCGGCGAGCGCTTCGCCTCCACCGTGATGCCCGATATCCCCGTTCCGGTGTTTACCGCCGCCATCCTGTTTCTTATCTATATCGTGGCGCGCGGCCGGCTGGACCGCTTTGCGCGCTGCATGGAGCTGCTGCTGTTTGTTTTTATCATTTCCATCGCCGTGGTGCTCGTGTTTTCGAACAGCAAGGTCCAGGCCGGGAACATCTGGCCCGTTACGGTATACGATATGCCTGCCGCGTTGAGAGGGGCATATTATTTTATGCCTGTCTGGGGGCTTGTCACCTTCTGGTTTTTCCTCGGAAACAAAATTACGCGCAAGAATGAACTGAAACGCCGCGGCATATATTTAACCGTTGCGCTCACGATCCTGAGCCTTCTCGCCGTGCTTCTCACGGTGGGCGTGTTTGGCTATGTGCTCACCTCTGAAAATACGGTGCCGTTTTATATGTATCTCAAAACGGTGGTCATTTTCGGGGCGATCGAGCGCATCGAAGCGGTGTTTATCGGCCTGTGGGTCATCAACGATTTTGCCATGCTCGCCATGCTCACCTTCATTTTTCTGAACCTCGTCAGAAATGTTGCGGGAACATCGGAGCACCCGGCCCATGTGACCCCGGTCCTGCTGCTCGCCTTCCCCTTTTCGCAGTTTTTGGCGTCCAACCAGTTTGAGCTCGAGCAGCTCGTTCGCCTGGTTATTCTGCCGGGGAACCTGGTGTTTGCGGTCGGAATCCCCTTTCTGGTGTTCCTCATCGGTAAGCTCAGAAGAAAGATTTAGGCGGATTCTCTCTGGATTTTTCCACCTGTTTGTGATACGCTGTATCTGGGCCTCACCGGATCGGGTGTGGGCCCGGAGAAAGAAACAAAAGCGGGAGCGTGGGGCGGTTGAAGCTTTCCAAGGTGCTGGAGAACGTTGCATTTCGCGGCGATATTATCGATACGGAGATTGAAGATTTGGTGTACGACAGCCGCAGAGCGGCTGCGCGCACCGTCTTTTTCTGTCTGCCCGGAACGGCGGTGGACGGAAGGCGCTTTGCGCCGGACGCTTACCGGCGGGGGACGCGCGTGTTCGTAGCCGAGCAGCCGGTGGAGCTGCCGGAGGATGCCCGGCTCATCCTCGTGGAAAACGCGAGAATCGCCTTGGCGCTTGCATCCGCCTCCTTTTTCGGGCACCCGGCGGAGCAGCTGCGCGTTATTGGGGTTACCGGCACGAAGGGAAAAACCACCATCACCCAGCTGCTGCGGGGCGTGCTTTGCAAGGCGGGGCTTCGAACGGGGCTCATCGGCACCAACGGCGTGCATTACGGCGGCACCTTCCGCCCCACGGTGAATACCACGCCCGAATCGTATGAACTGCATAAATATTTCCGCGAGATGCTCGAAAACGGCATGGAGGCGGTGGCCATGGAGGTTTCCTCTCAGGGGGTCAAAATGCACCGCACGGAAGGAATCGTGTTCGATACCGCGGTATTTACGAATCTCTCGCCCGACCATATCGGCCCCGGCGAGCACGAAAGCTTTGAAGATTATTTATCCTGCAAGGCGAAGCTTTTCACCCAGTGCAAAAACGGCCTTATCAATTTGGACGATGAATACGCTTCGGAAATCGTCCGCCGGTCGGCCTGCCGCATTTTCGGGTATTCCCTGCGGGAGGATACGGATTTTACCGCCTCGCGCCTCGAGCGGTGGAAGGAGCCGAACGCCCTCGGCATGCGCTTTTCCTGTATGGCGGAGGGGGAGGAATTCCCCGTTTCCATATCGTCCCCGGGCAGGTTCAGCGTATACAACGCCCTCGCGGTGATCGGCGTGTGTGAGGGCCTGCCGGTAAAACGCGCGCGCGTGCTGGAAGCGCTGAAGACCGCTGCGGTGGAAGGGCGCACGCAGATCGTCCCCGCCCTGCCTTACTGCACGGTCATGATCGATTACGCCCACAACGAGCTGAGCCTGGAGAGCATCCTTTCCACCCTGCGGGAATACCAACCGAAGCGGATCGTCTGCCTGTTCGGAAGCGTGGGAGGGCGCACGAAGCTGCGGCGCGAGGGTCTGGCACGGGCCGCTTCCCGCTATGCGGACGAATTGATTCTCACATCCGACAACCCCGATTTTGAAGACCCCATGCAGGTGTGCAGAGACATTGCCCGCCATGTGGAAGGGGTGCCCTATACCATTATCCCAGACCGGGAGGAAGCGGTGCGCTGGGCGGTTTCCCATGCGCGGGAGGGAGACGTCCTCCTGCTCGCCGGGAAGGGGCACGAAAAATACCAGCTCGTCTGCGGGAAAAAAGTCCCCTTCTCGGAAGAGGATATCGTAAAGCGGGAAGCGGAAAGGCTTGCCGGCCGGGTATAGTTTTTATAGCTTCGCAGCGTAAAGCCAAAAAACACACTATGCGGCCCGAAAACGGCCCGCGGGCTTGAAACCTGCATGCGGCGTAAGCGGCACCAAGTGTCGAAAGATAACCGCAGCTCCGTTCCACCGGAAAAATGCCGTCCCATTTAGCGGCTGTTTTTTAAAATTGCGGAAAGCCGCCCAAGAGGCTTCCCGTCTTTTTTTGAGGCTGTCCGGCCTCCTGTCTGTCTGGATTTTTGGGAGAGGAAGATATCGTGGCAAGAAAAGAAAACGACCTCGGGCGCGCTCGCGTCTCTCTTCAGCAGCGACATTTCCCTCCGGGAAACCAGCGTCTGGGCCATGCGCATTTATTTCGCCACGGTGTTTGTAATGGGCGCGCAGATCGCCTGCCAGCAGACCTTCATCGCGGTGGGGCAGGCGGTGTCCTCGCTCTTTCTGGCCCTTCTGCGGAAGATCATTCTGCTCATCCCCCTCATCCTCGTGCTGCCCTTCTTCTTTCAGGATAAGGTGTTCGGCGTGCTGCTGGCGGAGCCGGTTGCGGATTTCCTCGCCACCGCCGTTACCGTCACGCTCTTTTCCATCCAGTTTCCGCGGATCCTGAAGCGGCGGGAAAAGGAAGCGCCGCAGAAAGCATAAAGAAGTATTTTAAAAACGCCGGAAGATTTTCCGGCGTTTCTTTTCGGCAAAATATTCACTACAGGATAAACACTTGTCTTCCCTTTTAAAAAATGCTACAATCAAAATCAAGAAAAAGGAGCATGTGAATTATGGATGATAAAGCGGTCTTACAGGCAATGGCTCAAATGCTGGAACCCATAA
>CAUBKG010000050.1 GCA_958436475.1 uncultured Clostridia bacterium | reverse complement strand
CCCGGCAACGAGGATAACACCGCTTTGCGGTGTTTCTGCCCCGAAAAACCATATTTACCCTTGTACACCGAGGGTAAATACGTTGGATTATGAGCAGCATGGAAGAGATCATCGTCGCTCATCCTGCCGCCGGGCGGCGCGGGGCACGAGGTATCGTACCATAATTGTTTCACAATCGTTATAATCATAATAGAACCAGCCCGCGCTGTCAATCACCTAAGGGGAAAAAGAAGAGCGGAAAAATGACGTTTCTTTCCGGAGAGCAATATGATATACTTACTATAAAATAGGAAACAACGAGGAGGAGTACGATGAGCAACATCTGGCACGATATCAGCCCAAAGCGGATCAGCCCGAATGATTTTGTATGCGTCATTGAAATTTCCAAGGGCAGCAAGAAAAAATATGAACTGGATAAGGAAACGGGTTATCTGATTCTGGACCGGATCTTATATACTTCCACGCATTATCCTGCCAATTACGGTTTTATTCCGCGGACGTATGGAGACGATAACGACCCGCTCGACGTTTTGCTTCTGTGTTCGGAGGAGATCGAGCCGTTAACGCTGGTTCGGTGCTATCCTATTGGTGTGATTTCTATGATCGATAACGGGCGGAACGATGAAAAGATCATCGCCATCCCCTTCAACGACCCGACGTATAACCAGTACGCCAGTATCGATGAGCTTCCCCGCCACATCTTTGATGAAATGCGTCACTTTTTCCAGGTATACAAAGCGCTGGAAAACAAGGAGACGGCGGTGAACGAGGTGCGCGGCCCGGAGGAAGCCGTCCGGATCGTGCGGGATGCGATCGAAAGCTATATCGACCATTTCTGCAAATAATGCTTCTGCCTGCCGCCCCGCTCTTTACGGGGCGGCATTTGTACACCGAGGGCATGATAAACCGATTGATTCCCGCGGCGGATTTTGTTATACTTTATATACCCTTGTACCCCTGTGAAAAAACACTGGCTTTTGAAACGATAAATGCCGGAATACGGCGGAACGGATGATGGAATATGAAGGTCATGCTGCTATACCATACCCCAGACCCGGAGCGTGCGGTTGCGTCCGCAGCCAAGCTTTGCTATTCGCCCTCCACTATTGCGGAGGTCGCGGAAAAGCTTACCGATGAAAAAACGGCTTCCTTTGTGGATATGCTGGCTGAGATCGGGCACGAAAGCCCCATAGAGCACGCCTCCTTTACCTTCGGTATCGAAGGGGTGTCCCGTTCGCTTCTGGCGCAGATCACCCGTCACCGCATTGCATCTTACAGCGTGCAGAGCCAGAGGTATGTGCGGGAGGCCTGCTTTGAATATGTGGTGCCGCCGGAAATTGAAGGAATACCCGAGGCAAAGGAAATTTTTCTCCGTTCCATGGAGCGGGATCAAAAGGATTATGAAGCGCTTACCGCTCTGCTGGCGGAAAAGCACAAAACGGCTTTTCTCGCGGCGGGGCTCAATGAAAAGGAGGCGGTCCGCAAGGCGGAAAAAATGGCGATTGAAGACGCGCGCTTTGTGCTGCCCAACGCCTGTACCACCAAAATGATGGCAACGATGAACGCAAGAAGCCTTCAAAATTTCTTCCGGCACCGCTGCTGCAACCGCGCCCAGTGGGAAATCCGGGAGCTGGCGGAAAAAATGCTGGAACAGGTCGTAAAGGTCGCGCCGAATCTCTTTAAAAAGGCGGGGCCGCCCTGCCTGCACGGCGCCTGCCCGGAAGGGAAGATGTCCTGCGGGAAGGCGGCGGAGGTGCGCGCAAAATATGCGGCGTATCGGGGGGAATAATCTATGGATGGGAAACTCGTCGTGCTGGAGGGGTTGGACGGCTGCGGGAAATCCACGCAGTTTGAACGCCTGCTGCGGTACTGTGAAGAAAACGGTATCCCGGCGAAGGGGATTTCCTTCCCGGATTATGAAAAAGAATCGTCCGCCCTCGTGCGGATGTATCTGAACGGCGCGTTCGGAGCCCGCCCGGGCGATGTGAACGCCTATGCGGCGTCCGCTTTTTATTCGGTGGACCGGTATGCAAGCTATCAGTGCGGATGGAAAGGGGAATATGAAGCAGGCATGCTCATTCTCGCATCCCGCTATACCACCTCGAACATCATTTATCAGATGACAAAGCTGCCGAAAGAGCGGTGGAAGGATTATATCGACTGGCTGTATGACTTTGAATTTTCCCGCATGGAGCTGCCCCGCCCCGGTCGGGTGCTTTTCCTCGATATGCCGGTGGAAATTTCCCAGAAGCTCCTTTGCGGGAGGTACCACGGGGACGAAAGCCGGAAGGACCTTCATGAGAGCGATATTTCCTATTTATCCTTTTGCCGGGAAGCGGCGGCCTTCGCGGCCGGCTATCTCGGATGGAAAATTATACCCTGCTGGAAAGGGGACGAGCCCCTCGGCATCGAAGACATACACAAGAGCATTGTGGAGACCGTGTTTGGAGGCGACGGGATATGATCTATATGTTTTTAGCGGATGGTTTTGAAGAGACCGAGGCCATTGAAACGCTGGATATTCTCCGCCGGGCCGGGCTGCCTGTCCAAACGGTGGGCGTGGGCGGAAGGCTTCGCACGGGCGCGCACGGTGTTCCCGTCCGGTGCGACAGGGAGGAGAATGAGCTCGATCTCTCCTCGCTCGAAGGCGTGATCCTTCCGGGCGGCATGCCGGGGACGGTCAACTTGAAGGAAAGTGAATCCGTAAAAAAAACGGTGGAATATGCCGCAGAATCAGGAAAGCTTGTAGCCGCCATCTGCGCGGCGCCGAGTATCCTCGGCGGATGGGGGCTGCTGCGCGGGAAGCGGGCCGTCTGCTTCCCCGGCTATGAAGAAGCCCTGCACGGCGCAGAGGTAAGGCGTGAGCCGGCGGTGGCCGACGGCAATGTGATCACCTCCCGCTGTGCCGGAACGGCGCTCGATTTTGCGCTCCAGATCGTTGCCTATTATCTCGGCTCCGGCAAGGCGGACGAAGTGCGGAGCCAGTTCACATGCGGGGATTAAAACGGGAGCTGCGCCGGAGCCTCGCCGCCCGGCGTGATTCCGTGCTCCCGGCACAGAAAAAAGAGTGGGATTCCTCTATGGCAAACCGCCTGCTCGCTTCGGAGGAATACCGGCGCGCGGGGCAGATTCTGGCCTTTGCCTCCTTCCGTTCGGAGATTGCAACGGAACCTATTCTGCGCCGTGCCTGGGAAGACGGAAAACGGGTGTTTTTGCCCATCAGCCTGCCCTCGGGGAAAATGGCCTTTTATGCCGTTTCGTCTTTTGGCGAACTGCAAAGCGGGGCATATGGCATCCGTGAACCGATCCCCGAAGAGCATAAAAAATTGCGGGAGAAAACGGGGCTGTGCCTCGTGCCCGGCCTGTCGTTCGACCGGTGCGGCTTCCGCCTCGGCTACGGCGGCGGGTATTACGACCGCTTCCTGCGGGAATTTGAAGGCGTATCCCTTGGGCTGTGCTACGGCTGTTTGCTCGAAGAGCGCCTGCCTTCTGAGCCGTTCGACCGGCCGGTAAACGGCGTTATCACGGAAAACGAATGGATTCGTATTAAACCATAAGGAGTTTCATCATGGACGAAAACAATAGGCAGCCATTTGAAGAAGAAAACACGGAAGCGGCTTCCGAAGCGCCGGAGGCGGCCCCCGAGACAGCAGAACCAAAACCGGAGGAACTCCTCGGGGAAGAGTTTATTTTTCTCGGTTCGCACGCGACGCAGAAGGAAGAAAAAATAACCCGCATCGAGAAAGCCACGAAGCCCAAAAAGCGCAAAAAGAAAAAAGGATGCCTTCGCAGGCTTGTATATTTTTCGGTGATTCTTGCTGTTTCCGTTGCGCTCGCGCTCGTCATTTTCCGATGGGCGGGCGATTACCTCGGCCTGATGAAGCCCGACCGCGAGGTGGACGTCACCATTGCAAAGGGCTCTTCCACGAAGCAGATCGCGGAAACGCTGAAGGAGAACGATATCATCCGTTCGCCGCTTGCCTTCCGCCTCTACGCAAAGTTCACCGGGGTAGACGGCACCTTTACCTACGGAACCATGCAGCTCAACAGCAAATGGGGGTACGACGATATCATCGAAGTACTTCAGGATGCTTCCGCAGTCAAGGACGATACGGTGGAAATCACGATCCCCGAGGGCTGGACGTATTCGCAGATCATCACGGAGCTGGAAAAGAAGGGTGTTTCCACCGAAGCCAAGCTCAAAAAGGAAATGGCCGATTACACGGCGGATTTCGATTTTCTCTCCGGGCTGCCGCAGAACGATAAGATCCTTTATAAATATGAAGGCTATCTTTTTCCTGCAAAATATGATTTTTATCTGGAGGAAGCGCCGAGCTCCGTATATGAGCGGATGCTTTCCAAATTCGATGAAGTGTGGTCAAAATACGAAGCACGCGCGAAGGAAATGGGTATGAGCATGGATGAAGTCATCACGCTCGCCTCCATTATCCAGCGCGAGGCGGGGGACGAAGCCCAAATGAAGATGGTATCCTCGGTCTTCCATAACCGACTGAAGGAGGGTTCGCCCTTCCCACGCCTGGAATCGGATGTAACCGTGTGGTATCCTTATTACCGAAAGGATCAGGTGCCGGAAAGCATTCTGCCCGGCTTCAAGAGCAATTACAACACTTACAGACTCGAGGGCCTGCCCCCCGGGCCGATCTGCTGCCCGGGCGAAGCTGCGATCGACGCAGCACTGAATCCGGCGGAATCGGAATATTATTTCTTCGTCACCGATGTGAAAAACAATTACTACTACGCCGTCACCTTTGAGGAACACGTTAAAAACTGCAAGAAGGCGGCGAAGGTCGGCACGCTCGGCGGCACGGCAGTAGAAGAATAAGTTAGGCGGAGGGAAAGCGTTTGAATCACACACAAAAGCCCGAGCTGCTCTGCCCGGCAGGGGACTATGAATCCCTGCAGGCCGCGGTGCGGTACGGCGCGGATGCCGTCTATCTTGCCGGCCGCGCGTTTGGAATGCGCTCCGCCTCCCGCAATTTCGACCGGGATGAGCTGGCGCGGGCCGTTACATTTGCGCATGCCGGCGGCGCCGCGGTCCATGTAACCTGCAACATCGTGCCGCGCAACGGGGAAATGGAGCTGCTTCCCGAATACTTCGGCTTCCTGCGGGAGCTCGGGGTGGACGCCCTCATTATCTCCGATCTCGGTACCATGGCGCTGGCAAAAAAGCACGCGCCGGGGATTCCGATCCATATGTCTGTGCAAACGGGGATATGCAATTATGAATCGGCAAACGAATGCTTCCGTCTGGGGGCTCGCCGTGTGGTGCTGGCGCGGGAGCTGAGCCTGTGTGAAATTGCGGAAATCCGCCGCCGCACCCCCGCGGAGCTGGAGCTGGAAGCGTTTGTGCACGGTTCAATCTGTGTTTCTTTTTCCGGCCGCTGCCTGCTTTCCAACTATATGACCGGGCGGGACGCCAATCATGGCGACTGCGCCCAGCCCTGCCGCTGGGCATACAGCCTGGTAGAGAAAAAACGTCCGGGCGAAGAGTATACGGTCTATGAGGAAGAAGAAGGCACTTATATCCTCAATGCGAAGGATTTGAACCTGATCGAATATCTGCCGCAGCTCGCTGAGGCGGGGGTTTCCAGCTTCAAAATCGAAGGGCGGGCAAAATCCGCCTATTATACGGCGGTAACCGCCAACGCCTACCGCGCCGCGCTGGACGGCATGACGAAGCGGGGGGAATACCATCCGCCGCGCTGGGCGCTCGAGGAGCTGAACCGCATTTCCCACCGGCCCTATTCTACAGGCTTTTATTTGGAAAGGCCGCAAAACGGGCAGTATTACGAAAACAGCGGTTACATCCGGGAATACGATGTTGCCGCCTGTGTGACAGGGTGGAAAAACGGACGCCTTTTTTTGAGCCAGAGAAATAAATTCTGCGAAGGGGATCTTGTAGAGCTTGTGAGGCCCCATAAGCCTCCGGAAGAGATCCGGGCGGAGGATATGCGGGATGAAGAGGGGGAATCCATTCCCTCCGCGCCGCACGCCACCATGCCGCTGAGCATCCGCTGCAATATTCCGGCGGAGGAAGGGGCGTTCCTCCGAAAAAAACGAAGTGAATCTTAAAAAACCTTCCGCATTATTTTTCGGAAGGTTTTTTTCGGAAAGCAGCCGGCAGGCTCCGCATTTATGTGTTGCTATCGCGCGTCAGCCTAAAGCAAATTCCATAAAAAAACTTTTTTTATCTTCGATTTTATGCTATAATCTACAAAAAACCACCTGTGTTTTCAAAGGACTAAACTAAATGGAGATAGTGTTATGGCGGAAGCGATTGTATCAATTGTTGTAACGGCTCTCATCTATATTGCAGGTTTTTTTCTGTTTAAGAAAAAGCCCTTTCTTTGCAAAAAGAAAAATGAATTTATAAAAAGAACCTGCTTTGTGGGGGCTCTCAATATTTTTCTGCTGCTCCTTTGCTTTGTATGGATGCTTTTCTATACTACACCCCGGAAAACAGAAATTGCGGTCGCTGCGTGCGCGGTATCGCTGCTGGCTTTTCTCGGCTTTGCCGTCGCTCCGTTTCTGCCGAAGGAAGCAGCGGGAAAGCTTCTGCGGGGCTGCGCGGTGCTCTGTATCCTTCCGTTTCTGCTTGAGTTTTTTGTATTTAATGCCAAAAGCTTCGATTTAAAGCAAAAGGAATATATTCCGGCGGCGATTGCAGCTGAAACGCCCAATACCGTCCGCATAGACGGCGAAAGCATTTATTTTACCGGAACCGGAAGCGTTGTCATCCATCTCGAACAAACCGATTTAAAAGCGGTGGAAATGAACTTTTCCGGAACGGATCACTGGTTCAAATGCACTGCTTCCATGACGGACGGCAACTATGAAACAAAATTCATTCCCATCGGCGAATCGTATTGCTCCGCCGGTTATGGATACGGCAGCTTTTCCTTCGAGCCTTATAAAGGCATTAAATCCTTCCGCCTTTCTCTCGCTGAGATGGAGGGTCAGGTCTGCATCAGCGATATCAGGTTTTCTTCCGCGTTGCCCTTCGAATTTTCCAATATCCGGTTTTTTGGCCTCTCCGCCGCCGGAATTATAATCTATCTCATCTGCCGCCGAAAGGTTTACCTGGTAGTTTATAATAATAAGTTGTTCCGGCACAGAGCCGCTGTTGCCGCGGTGCTGTTCCTGCTGGTTTTATCCGCGTTTGCGTTTCTTGTTCCGGAACAGAAGATGATTGATTATGAAACGGCTGATATTCCTTCGAGCGACCCCTATGTGCAGATGTTTGATGCGGTAAAAAAGGGGCGGGTGAATCTGGATATTCCGGTTTCGGAGGGACTCGAGGCAATGGATAACCCTTACGACTGGCAGCAGCGCATTGACAAGGGCGTCAGCTATGCGTGGGACAGAGCCTATTTTGAAGGGGAATACTATTCCTATTTCGGCATTGCCCCTGTGTTTGTTCTTTATTTTCCTTTTTATTTCCTCACGGGTTCGTTGCCCACGCTGAATGTGACCATCTGCTTTTTTTCCATCCTTTCCATCATATTCCTGCTTCAGACTATCCTGACGATGGTCAGAATGTTTATTAAAAAACCAAACCTCTTATTGCTTTTGCTTGGCCTGTGTTCCTCGGTGTTCTGCAGCGGGATTTATTATGCGCTGGATTTTACCGATATCTATTTTCCCGCCAAGGTATCCGGCATCTGTTTTATGCTCCTGTGCGTATGGCTGGGGCTGCTGGCGTATGAATCGAAATCCGCTCCCAAAAAGCAAAACGCTTTGCTTGCGGCAAGCGGCCTCAGCTTTATTCTGTGCGTTGGCTGCCGCCCAAGCGTGGCGCTCAGCGCTCTGATTCTGGCGCCTGCGTTTCTTTTTATCCTGTTCGATAAAGCATATAGCTTAAAAAGAAAAATTGGATGTGCCGCTTCTTTTCTTGCACCCGTCGCGCTTGGCGCCGCCGGGCTGATGTGGTATAACAGCGCACGCTTCGGTTCGCCGTTCGATTTCGGCGCGGCTTATCAGCTGACCGTCAGCAACGTTTCGGCAAACACCCTGCGGCTGAGTGAATTCCCCGCCGCTGTCATTCACTATTTCCTCCAGCCTTTTGCATTTGCTTCTGATTTCCCGTTCTTCCGGGTGCAGACGATGGCGCTCGGCAGCTATGGGCATTATGTTTATAACGACAGCTTTTTCGGCGTCATTAATTTTCCCTGCGTTTTCCTGGCCCTCATTGCCGGTATCTGCATCCTCGTGGGAGACAGAAAGAAACAGCGCCGGTTAACACGGGAAAGCAATCTGCGGTATTTTACCTATCTTTCCCTGATTCTGCTGAGCTTTCTGATCGCCTGGGCGGTTTTCTGCCAGGCGGGAGTCGTTTTCGGCTACATGCTGGATATCCTTCCGGTCCTGACTCTTCTTATGGTACTCGTATCGCTGGATGTTCAGGAAAGGCTGGCAGGCTTCCCGGCCATCCAGAGCAAGGCGACGGGAGTCATCGGCACGCTCATGGTGCTGACCATGGCAATCGTGTTTTTACAGCTGCTTACATACAATGGCCAGAACCTGTTCAAACGTTTCCCGGATATCTGGTTTGCACTGGAGCATACCATGGTTTTCTGGAATTAATAAAATAAGGAGTCTATTATGAAAGAAGTCATCATTATAGGTGCGGGCCCTGCGGGGCTGACCGCCGGCTACGAGCTTCTGAAAAAAGCGCCGGAGGACTATCGCGTCACGATTCTGGAAGAAAGCGGCGATATCGGCGGCATCTCCAAAACCGTGCGGTACAACGGCAACCGGATGGATATCGGCGGGCACCGGTTCTTTTCAAAGGACGAGCGTGTAACCCAATGGTGGGAGGAAATCATGCCCACACAGGGGAGCCCCTCCTTTGACGATATCCTCTTGCACCGTGAAAAGAAATTGCACGAAGGCGGCCCCGACCCGGAAAAAACAGACGAAGTGATGCTTGTGAGGAACCGGGTATCCCGCATCTATTACAGACATAAGTTTTTCGATTATCCGATTTCCATGAAGCCTCAAACCTTCAAAAACATGGGACTTGCTTCCACCGTGAAATCGGGCTGCAGCTATCTAAAATCCTGCGTGGTAAAAAAGCCGGAGGATTCTCTGGAGAACTTTTATATCAACCGTTTCGGCAAAACGCTTTACAGCATGTTTTTTGAAGGATACACCGAAAAGCTCTGGGGCAGGCATCCGCGGGAAATTTCCGCCGATTGGGGCTCGCAGCGTGTGAAAGGGCTTTCGATTTCCGCCATCATTAAGGATGTGTTTTCAAAGCTTGTGCCGGGAAAAAAGAACCGCCGGGTGGAAACCTCGCTGATCGAGGAATTTTATTATCCGAAATTCGGACCCGGCCACCTCTGGGAAGCGGCTGCGGCGCATATTGAAGAGATGGGCGGGAAGATCGTTAGAAACTGCCGGGTTACGGGAGTTCAAACAAACGGCACAAACAGGATCGAAAGCCTGCGCGTGGAAGAAGACGGGATTACCGCTGAGATCGGTGGGGATATTTTTATCTCCTCCATGCCGGTCAAGGACCTCATAGGCGGAATGAACGATGTGCCGGCGGATATCGCCGCGGCCGCCGATGGCCTGCCGTACCGTGATTTTGTAACGGTCGGCCTTCTTGTAGACAGGCTGAATCTCAAAAACGAAACGGATATGAAAACCCTCGGAAACATTGTGCCGGACTGCTGGATTTATGTGCAGGATACCGGCGTGAAGCTGGGACGAATTCAGATTTTCAATAACTGGTCGCCGTATATGGTTAAGGACGCGGAGCATACGGTGTGGATCGGCCTCGAATATTTCTGCGATGAGGGGGACGAGTTCTGGAACATGACGGATGAAGCGTGCATCGAGTATGCGGTGAAGGAGCTCGTATCAATGGGAGTCATCGACTCCGCGTCGGATGTGAAGGATTCTCATCGGGAAAAGGTGAAAAAAGCATATCCGGCCTATTTTGACACGTATCAGGATATGGGCAGCATCGTTTCCTTCTTAAACCGGTTCGATAATCTGTACTGCGTGGGGCGAAACGGCCAGCATCGGTACAATAACATGGATCATTCCATGGTTACCTCTTTTGAGACGGTGGAAAATATCCTCACCGGCCGGAAGGATAAGAGCAACATCTGGAGCGTAAACACCGAGAAAGAATACCACGAGGAGAAGCATGAGCAGTAACGGCCTTTCGGAAGCGGAGGATATACGCAAGAACAGAAAGCTGGGATAGCTGTTCCGGGGTGATACGGAAAACACATTTATTCAGTTCTTCCGGTATTGCTTTGCGGGAGGTATCGCCTCAATTGCCGGCCGGGGCCTTTCCTCTCTGACGCGTTTCTCTGGGATTTTTGTGAGGAAATATCTGATTTTCAGTGGGAAGAAAAATAATCTTGTAAAGCCTTGGGGTTTCCATGCCTCGGGGCTTTATCATTGCAGAAAAAGCGTATCAGATTTTGTTTTATGGCCAAAATAATAGTGATAACTTTGGAAGGGAAGGAACCCTATGGCCAAACGATCCGTCGGCGTGTTTTTTCTGCTGTTCTGCTGCTTTCTGGTGGTGATCCTGCGCCTGTTTCAGATCTCCACATCGGAAGAGTATTCGGCGGTGGCCTCTCAGCAAAGCAACCGGAACTTTGTGGCAGATACCTCCCGCGGCATGATTTACGACTGCCACCTGACCCCTCTCGTCAATCAGAGAAAGGAGGAGAAAACCGTGCTTTTGCCGGGGCTCAGCTCCATATCGTATGCAAAGCAGGCAGGCCTTTCGGAAAGCATGATAAAATCCCTTCAAAGCGGCGTTCCGGTGGTGCTCGATTCTGCCGCGTCTCCCGGAGATTTTGCCCGGCGCATCACCCTGACGGACCGTTACCAGAGCGCCCAGCCCGCGTCCCATTTGATCGGCTATCTGGATGGGGACCGAAAGGGGGCGAGCGGCCTCGAAAAAGCGTATGACGCTCTGCTGTCCGCCGCCGGAGCGGATCTTACCGTATCTTACCATATTGATGCGAAGGGCAGGATACTCTCCGGCGCAG
The DNA here is from genome assembly GCA_958436475.1 of uncultured Clostridia bacterium. GTDB lineage: Bacteria > Bacillota > Clostridia > Oscillospirales > Acutalibacteraceae > CAUBKG01. Next base: position 4,310 of record CAUBKG010000050.1, on the reverse strand, counting down.
ATACGACCGTGCGCCACAGCGCTTACGAGACGGAGGACGGGCTCGTTACCACCATCGACTCGCGGATTCAGCTCGTCACCGATGAAGTACTCCGCAACAGCGGCAAGCCCGGCGCGGTCGTGGTGCTGGATGCTAAAACAGGCGAGCTGCGCGCGGCGTCCAGCGCGCCTTTCTTTAATCCCGATGCGATCGCCGCCGCGCTGAATGGGAAAGACAGTCCCCTTTTGAACCGTGTGTGCAACGCTTACAGTGTAGGCTCGGTATTTAAGCTGTGTGTGGCGGCGGCAGCGCTCGAGCAGGGAATTTCGCCAGATTACACATACACCTGTAAGGACCATATTGAAGTAAACGGCAAGGTGTTCCACTGCGCTGAGGAAAAAAGCCACGGAACGGTGAACCTGCAGACGGCGATCGGCGAATCCTGCAACTGCTATTTTATCAATCTGGCCCAGCAGGTAGGGGCGAAGAATGTTTTGAACATGGCGGGCCGTTTGGGATTCGGCACCTCCACCATGCTCTGCGAGGGAATCAGCTCCGATCCCGGAAACCTTCCCAGTGAAAAAACGCTGCAAAACCCCATTGCCTTTGCAAATTTTTCTTTTGGGCAGGGAGAACTGATGGCAACGCCCATTCAGATTGCACAGATGGTGCAGGCAATCACAAACGGCGGAGAGTATACGCCGGTAAGCTGTGTGAAGGGTACGATAGAAGACGGAAAGATTACCGCAGAGCAGGGCGGGGAAGCCCATACGCCGCGCCGTGCTTTTTCACAGGAAACAGCAGAAACGCTGATGCACTGTATGATTTATACGGCGGAAACCGGCCTCGGACGAACGGGCCTGCCGGAGGCCGGCGGCGCAGGGGTGAAAACCGCCACCGCCCAGACGGGCAGCTTCATCGAAGGAAAAAACATTTTGCAGACCTGGTTTTCCGGCTTTTTTCCGGCATATAGCCCCAAATACGTGGTGGTGGTCACATTGGAAAACGGGCGTTCAGGCGGCGGCTCGTGCGGCCCTTTATTTAAACAGATTGCAGACAGAATAAATGATTTTTCCTGAAAGAAATACTTGATTTTTTTAAGAGGCCGTGTTATGATACTACCCAGCGGTAAGAGGAAAATCTGCCGCCGGGTAGTTTTATGTGGGTTTAAGCTGTGTGCTCCACCTCGGAGAAATTTCACTCCGTGTAAAAATAAAAGAAATAATCTGCGGATATGGCGGAATTGGCAGACGCGCTAGATTCAGGTTCTAGTGAGTTCACGCTCATGCAGGTTCAAGTCCTGTTATCCGCACCATCGTCGTCGCGGACTTTGTATCGTTCGCGACGACTTTTCTTTAAGAAAGGTCGTCGGCTCACTCACGCCGTCGCTCCTCCTCTCCGCAAAAAGTCACGCTGCGCCTTTGCTGTTCGCTTGTAAACGCGCTCACAACGCTTCGGCTTGCTACCAACTTTTTGCGGGTACGCCTTTGGCTTGTTGAAATCCTATCATTCTACTCCGATCAAAGCATTCAAACCCGAACTTTTACCAATCGGTGAAACGTTCGGGTTTGTTGTTTTCTTTAACAAAGTCGAAGAACAAAAACGGGGTATCGAATCGGCAATCATCAAAGAGAAAATATAATTTCCTGTCTATACGGAGATCGAATACAAAATGGCTCTTTCCAACTACCGCAAGGTCGATATTAGCGGACAGGACGGCAAGAGGAAGATCATTAATACTTTTATCAATGCGATTTATGTGTTCGACGATCATTTGAAAATCATATACAACGGTAAAAACAAAGAGGAAACAGTCAGCCTTGAGGCCCTTGAAGGTTCAAACTTGGATTTGTTCGGTTTCTTTATCTTCGCCCGGCCTTTCTTTTCCCTCTGGCTTTTGATATAATAAAACAGAAGATAACAAACGGAGGGGCTTTATGCAGAATATTACTATGGCCGCTACCTGCCTGTTAGGGCTGGAGGGGCTGGCGGCCAATGAACTGAAATTTATGGGTGCATCCGAGGTCCGGGCGGAAAACGGGAGAGTGCTGTTTTCGGGCGATGCATCGATCCTTGCGCGGGCAAACCTCTGCCTGCGCACCGCTGAACGGGTGCAGATTCTTCTCGGCAGCTTCCGGGCGTCAAGCTTCGAAGAGCTGTTCGAGGGCACAAAGCGCCTCCCCTTTGAAGAATGGATCGGGAGCCTGGATCGCTTTCCGGTGAAGGGATATTCGCTCCATTCTACGCTCCACAGCGTGCCGGACTGCCAGTCTATCATCAAAAAGGCTGTGGTCGAGCGCCTGAAGCAGAGCTATCGGACCGACTGGTTCGAGGAAACGGGGCCGACCCGCCAGATCCGCTTTTCTATTTTGAAGGATCAGGTCAGCATTTTTTTAGATACCTCAGGCGAGGGCCTCCATAAACGCGGGTATCGTCCGCAGTCTATGGAAGCGCCGCTCAAGGAGACGCTGGCTGCGGCGATGGTGACACTCGCGCGGGTGCGGGGATATACAAACCTGTACGATCCCTTCTGCGGCTCCGGAACGATCCTCATCGAGGGCGCGCTTTCTGCTTTGCAGATCGCGCCTGGGTTATCCCGCTCCTTTGCGGCGGAGCGGTGGGACTGTATTCCGGGAGAAATATGGAAGCAGGAGCGCACGCGTGCCGCCGACGCCATCCGGCGGGACTGCGACTTTGAAGCCTTCGGGTCGGATATAGACGAGCATGCGTTAGAGCTCACGGAAAAAAATATGAAGCGGGCGGGCGTGGAAAAACGCATTTCGCTCCGGAAAGCGGATATTTCTGAATTTACCCGCTTTTCCGAACGTGGAACGGTCATCACCAATCCTCCCTATGGAGAACGCCTTTTGGATATCCGGCAGGCGGAGGAGCTTTACCGTGCGATGGGGCGTGTGTTTCAAAAGGGGTGGGGCTGGAGCTACCATATCATCAGCCCGCACGAAAATTTTGAGGGGCTGTTCGGGCAGAGCGCCGATAAGCGCCGCAAGATATATAACGGCATGATCAAATGCCAGGTTTATCAGTATTTTGGGGCATAATAACGATATGGGGCGCTTTTGATCCGTGAGATCAAATTAGAAACATGGATTTTCCTTATTCGGAGTGATCGCGGTGCGGTATGTATTTATTGTGAATCCCCGGGCGGGAAATGGAAAAACGGCGCAGAAGCTGGTTCCCGAGATCGAAGCGTATTTCCGTGAAGCAGGCGGAGCCTATCGCGTGTATTTCACCGAATACCCGCGTCATGCGGCGAGCCTTGCGCGTGCAGAAGCGTCCATGGGCGGCTCTGTGAGGATATACGCCTGCGGGGGAGACGGAACCATATTCGAGGTGCTGGGTGGGATCATCGGCTATGAAAATGTGGAGCTGGGAGCGTTTCCCTGCGGCACCGCCAACGATTTTCTGCGCTGGTTCCGGTGCGGCGCGGACTTTCTCAGCGTCGAGAAGCAGGTGAGAGGCTCCTCGGTGCCGATCGATATCATTCGGGCCGGAGAACAGTATGCCGCCAACCTCTGTGCTGCGGGGCTGGAGGCAGAAACCGCCGCCGCCTTTTCGCATCTGCGGGATATGGCCGTGATCGGCGGGAAAAACGCTTACCGCCTTTCGATGGTTTATTCGCTTTGGAATCTCACCGGCCGGGAGATGGAGATCATCATGGACAGCAGCCCTCCGGTGCGCGGGGAATTCCTCGGCGCACTGGCGGCGAACGGCCCGTGCTTCGGCGGAATTTATACCGCCGCGCCCCGCGCCGTGCTGAACGACGGTGTTTTGGAATTCAATCTGATTGCATCGCCGTCACGCAGGCAGCTGGCTTCTTTTCTCAGTGCCTGCCGCAGGGGGGAGGCATTCGAAAACCACCCCGCCTGCCGCCATTTCCGCGGGAAAAGCATGAAAATTTCCTGCGGGGAGGAGATCCCGGTCTGCATGGATGGGGAAGTGTTCCGCTGCCGGGAAATCACATTCGAAGTAATGCCCCATGCCGTTAAATTCCTGATTCCGGGCGTGTGCACGGAAAAATGGGAGCAGGCGGGAGCTAAGCACGCCTCCGGCCCTATCAGGAGCGTTCCCTGCGCATAGAAAAAAGCCTGTGCATTAGTCGGCTCAAGGGAAGGAAGCCTTTCCGCTGGAAGAGCTTTTTTCGCGCACTGCCTCGTCGTTTTTCCTTGGCAACCACAAAGGGCGCCAGCGGAAAACTTCCTTGCGTTGCATCGAAAACAGCACCTTCCACGGTGAAAAATAGTTTTTGTTCTGCTTGTAGGCTGACGCGCGATAGGGATAAATCGCCTGAGAAACGGCTCTTTTCCCGCGAT
>CAUBKG010000049.1 GCA_958436475.1 uncultured Clostridia bacterium | reverse complement strand
CGAGAACGCAGCCAACGCTCATTTTGGCTGCTGGCAGGCATGTTGCCCCTTGTACCCCGAGGGTAACGATTCCCGAAAGCCACTCCATAAAGGGGAATCCTCCTCGGTCGCGTATTTTCCGCCGGGGCCGCGAAGCGCCTGCCGCTTTGCCGCACAGCTGATTTTTATGATACGGACGGCGGCGGAGTTTGTCAAGAAAAAAACAAAGTCGGCCGGGCGCGCCGCCATCGGCCGAAAAAGCGGGAAAAGCGTTGACATGCCTTTCCCCCGATGATATAGTGGACGTACATGAAATGTTGCGGAAAACGCCTTTTGATTAAGGCGGTGCCGATAGAACCATGAACGGAGGGACTTTAGATGAAAGAACTCAACCCCGGCGCCAAAATCGAAACCAAATGCCTCCATGCGGGCTACACGCCGAAAAACGGCGAGCCGCGCGTGATGCCCATCGTGCAGAGCACGACCTACTGCTTCGATTCCACACAGCACATTGCTGACCTTTTCGATATGCCCACAGAATGCATGTATTCCCGCTTTGCCAACCCCACCTGCGATGCGGTGGAAAAGAAAATCGCCGCGCTCGAGGGGGGTGCCGGCGCGATGCTCACGAGCAGCGGTCAGGCGGCAAGCCTCATTTCCATCCTGAATCTCTGCAACGCGGGGGACAGCTTCATCGCCGCCTCCGCCATTTACGGCGGCACCGTGAACCTCTTTGCCGTCACGCTCAAAAAGCTGGGCATCGAGTGCATCTGGGTAGACAACAACGCCTCCGAAGAGGAGATTGAAGCGGCCATCCAGCCGAACACCAAGGCGGTGTTCGGCGAAACGCTCGCCAACCCCGCCCTTCGGGTATTCGATATCGAAAAATTTGCAAGGGTTGCCCACCGAAACGGCCTTCCCCTGATTGTGGACAATACCTTCGCCACCCCCATCCTCTGCCGCCCGTTTGAATTCGGTGCGGATATCATCATCCATTCCACCACGAAATATATGGACGGCCATGCCCTCCAGGTGGGCGGCGTGATCGTGGACGGCGGCCGGTTCGACTGGGCCGCCTCCGGCCGCTTCCCCGAATTCACCGAGCCGGACGAAAGCTATCACGGCGTGGTTTACACGCGCGATTTCGGCAGCATGGCCTTCATCATCAAGGCGCGCATGCAGCTCATGCGCGATTTCGGCTGCTACCCCGCCGCCCATTCCGCCTTTCTTCTGAACCTCGGCATCGAAACCCTGCCGGTCCGCATGCGGCAGTACTGTGAGAATGCCCAGAAGGTTGCCAAAATGCTCGAGCAGTCCGATAAAGTGGAATCGGTCAACTACCCGTGGCTCGAATCCAACCCCGACCACGAGCTTGCCAAAAAGTATCTGCCAAACGGCACGAGCGGCGTGCTTTCCTTCGTCATCAAGGGCGGGCGCGAAACGGCCATGCGGTTTATGGACAGCTTGGAGCTCGCCTCCAACGTGGTGCACGTGGCGGATATCCGCACCTGCGTGCTGCACCCGGCCTCCGAAACCCACCGCCAGCTCACCGACGAGCAGCTCAAAGCCGCCGGGATTAACGCGGGCATGATCCGCTTCTCGGTCGGCCTCGAAAACGTGGAAGACATTATGGCAGATATCGAACAGGCCTTCCAAAAGCTCTGACCTTATCGCACAAAGGATTCCCGGGCTCATTGGGCGCTGTGATACGAAAGCTTGTGCAGGGGCGGCTGCGGCCGCCCCTGTGTTTTTTTCGAAGCGGCGTCCCGGGGGGGATTTATCCGGAATTTGCAGCGATACAGAACGCGCACTAGCGGAATATACATATAAAATGAGGCGGCAGGGAAATTCCCGCCGCCTCGTTTGGTTCTTTGCCTAAAATGGATTATTTCAGGATCTTGATGCCGCCGAGCAGCGGGACGGGATTTTCTTCGCCCTGTGCCGCACCGACGAGGCCGATTACCCAGCAGATGACCATAAAAATGCCCCACAGCCAGCCGATGAGCGGGATCACCGCAAGCAGGCTGAACAGGAACACGACCAGCGCCTGGTTCAGGTGGAATTTTGCGCCCTCCCGGTCTCCCGCACAAAAAGCGATGAGCAGGCCGATCCAGGTGATGTAAGCAACGATGCCTGTTGTTTTCTTGTCCACAAAAACAGCTCCTTCCCAAAATACGGCTTTCCGGCCGCCGCCCGGAAGCCGGCGTTTCCGCGCGCCCCGAGCTTTTTTATAATTTTATGATACCAGAAAGGAAACATGCCTTCAAGCGTTCCGGAGAAAAAAAGGGGGAAAACCGGAGAAAAGGCCGAAATTGCGCAAAATCCGTTACAGCAGCACAAAAGCCGATATATTTGAGATGAAAGGTCTCGAATATATCGGCTTCCGCGAAAAACATATTGTATTCTGATGTATCGCCTACAGTAAGTACCTAAACAGCAGTGGGGCCGTTCGTTTGAACGGCCCCACTGCTTCTGCATCATCATTCAGGCGGCTTCCACCCGCATGGCGACCACGGTGATATCGTCGTCATGCCGGTCGATGCGCTGGAGCTTCGCCTCCGAGCCGAGCAGCTCGGCGAGCTCCTGGGCGTTGTCGCCGTCCCAGCTTTCGAGGCGGCGGATGAGCCACTCCTCGCCTTCTTCGATCGCGCCGTCGCTCACCATCACGATCACGTCCCCCGCCCCGAGCGACATGGACTTGCGCTCAAAGGTGGTCTCCTTGAGGATGCCCACCGGAAGGGAATCGCACGAGAGGCGCGATACCCTCTTGCCACGCCGGATGAAGGTGACGGGCGCGCCCGCCTTTAAAAATTCCGTCCGCCCGCTGTAAAGGTCCAGGCTCACGAGGTCGATGGTGGTGAGCGATTCGTCGCTCGATTTGAACAGCATCGCGGAATTCACGATTTTCAGGCTGCTGTCGTACCCGAACCCGGCCTTTAGCAGGCGGGAAAGCAGACCCGCGCCCATGGCGCCGTCCACCGCCGCACGGCCCCCGCTTCCCATGCCGTCGCTGATAATCATCATGGCACGGCCGCGCCCGTCCTGAAAATATTCAAAGCAGTCCCCGCAGTATTCGGCGTTGTTGCACACGTGCTGGGCCGCGCCGAACTGCGCGCGCAGCGGCGCTTTCTCGGATAGGGTTATCAGTACCTCCCCGCCTGCCTCGGTGATGTTCATAGCTCCCATCGCCCGGCCGCAGGCGCGGGAGATTTCCTCCGTCATATACTTCCGGCTGAAGCGCTTTGCGGGCGCCTTCGTGCGGATCTCGATCAGCATATGCCCGTTATTGTCGATTCCGCAGCAGATGTTTTCCGTTTCGATGCCGATATCGCGCAGCAGGGAGCCGATGCGCTCCTCCGCGCCTTCGTCCACGCGGTCGGAGCTGTCGATCCCAGCGCTCAGCTCCTCGATGATATCGGACATGCTCACAAACTGCTCCACGATCACCGAACGCACTTCGTCGATGCGCCGGCTGCCCGATTCGCGCTGGACGAAATCGGTGTATTCATCCGAAACGGTCTTGCACAGCGCCATGCGCTGCACACAGCTTTCCGCGAGCCCTTCCGGAAGCAGGGCCGCCTCCATCCGGCCGAAGCTGCGGAGCGTCTGCCCCATGTTTCGAAAGTCGGCCGCCCGCTTCTTTTCTTCCTTTTTCCAGCAGGCTTCATAATTCTCGCACGAGCGGCAAAGCTTGTCCCTCGAAGCGGCGTAAACCTCGTCGATCGCCGGCTCGGTCATGCGGTGCAGCTTATAGGCTACCGCCTCCACCGATTCGGAAACGTACCGCAGGGCATGCGCAGCAAAGTCCATCCGCATGAGAACGGATTTCTTGAACCCATCCACTTTCACAGGCGCGCTTTTCGGCGCGAACAGCCCGGCCAGCTTCTGCCCCCACGCCTTCGGCATGGCGAGGAAGAGCACGGTGGCAATGGTGATTTCATAGATGGTTATCATCACGGTCATGGTAAGGCCCGAGCCGATGGAAACAATGGCATTTACGAGCAGGAACGCGGCGCAGCCCGGCAGCGTGCCAAGCGGCGCAAACGCGCCCGCAAGGAGCCCGCCCACGCCGAAGCTGCCCATGAGGTGGCTGAGCCCGTCCCCGGTAAGGGACATGGCAAAGCCCGTTACCACCCCGGTAACCGCCCCGGCGGACTGCCTGCCGTACCGGGCGGCAATGAGCACGAGCACCGCCGCCGCAATGCGCGCCGGGGAGATGCCCGCGATCTGGAACTGGGTGAGAGACATCAATGCCACCGCGAGCGTGATGACGAGGCTCGTCAGCTCATATTGCGAAAGCTCCCGGAAGCTGTTTTTGGTACCGATCATCCGCAGGAAGCGTTCGAGGAAATAGGCGGTTCCGCCCGCCAGCATGGCCTCCGCCAGAAGCATGGCCCCATCCATAAAAGAGGCGCTGCCGATAAACAAAACGGCAATGGAGGTGGCAAGGCATGTTCCAAATGCAAAGATCATGGAAAGCGTGCAGCCCTTCATCCGAAGCCCGACCGGAAGCAGGCGGCGGAGCATCACGATCATCAGCACGGCTGCAATATAGCGCAGGCCCCCGGTTCCATCGGAAAGCGGCAGGGCATACCCCATCGCACTGCCGAACAGCGTGGAAAGCAGATACGCTTCCGGAGCCGCGGCCGCGGCGGCAGCTCCAAAAGGCAGAAGGCTTCCGAACACGGGGGTGCGTGCAAACAGAAAGCCCAGAATGGCATAAGACAAATGCAGCCCCGCTGCTCCCGCGAGGGTATGCTCGTCCGTTTTTGCGGCCCGCTTTATCACGGGCATGGTTTCTTCTTTCAATGACATCCACCTCTTGCGATACAAATAAATCCGGCGGCCGGGCCGTCGTGATTCCTATCTTACCTCGCTTCCGCCGCGAGTTTTGTCAGAATCGGTTTCCATAATATGTAAAATATATTTTCTTTTCTCCTTTGCCCAGGAAAGTAGGATTTGAATTCCAGGAGGCCATGTGATAAAATGTTTTCATTAGTATTAGGAGGAATCTGCCATGACCTATTCGTTTGCCGACCGCGTGCAGAAGCTTCAGCCGTCCGCCATTCGTGAAATCCTGAAATTCACCTCGGTTCCGGGCGTTATTTCCTTTGCCGCGGGCAATCCCGCGCCGGAGGCCTTTCCCGCAAAGGAGGTTGCGGAAATCTCCGCGGGCCTCTTGGATTCGCATCCGATCGACGCGCTTCAGTACAGCATCACCGAAGGGTATCTTCCCCTCCGGAACACGCTGAAAGCATACATGAAAAATAAACACCGCGTGGGTTCGGATTTCGATGAGCTGATCATCACCGCGGGCGCGCAGCAGGTGATGGACCTTTCCACCAAGGCCCTGTGCAACGCGGGGGATACCATCCTGTGCGAAGCGCCCACCTTTATCGGGTCGCTCAACGCCTTCCGCTCTTACGATGTGAACCTCCGCGGCATCCCGATGGAGGACGACGGCATCGACCTTGCCGCGCTGGAAGACGCGCTGAAGGCCGAGAAAAACATCCGGTTCCTTTATGTGATTCCGAATTTCCAGAACCCCTCGGGTATTACGATGTCGCTCGAAAAGCGCCGCGCCGTCTATGCCCTTGCAAAGCAGTACGGCATTTTGATCCTGGAAGACAACCCCTATGGCGAGCTCCGCTTCAAGGGCGAGGATATCCCCACCATCAAGTCTATGGATACCGACGGTATCGTGATCTATGCCGGCAGCTTTTCGAAGGTGCTTTCTCCCGGCATGCGCGTGGGCTATGCCATCGCGCCGAAGGATATCGTCTCCAAGCTGACCGTGTGCAAACAGGTGGCGGACGTCCACACCAATATCTGGTCGCAGATTGTGGCGGACGAATTCATGAACCGATACGATTTTGAGGCCCACCTTGCCCATATCCGTGAGATTTACCGCAAAAAGTGCGGCATCATGACCGGCCTGCTGGATGAGCTTTTGGCTCCCGAAATCACCTACCACCCGGCTGAGGGCGGGCTTTTCCTCTGGTGCACACTTCCCGGGCGGGTGGATATGCCCGCCTTCTGCAAAACCGCGGTGGAAAACAACGTGGCGGTAGTGCCTGGAAACGCATTCCTGGTGGATGAAAACGAACCCTGCTCTTCCTTCCGCCTCAATTTCTCCACCCCGACGGACGAACAGCTCGTGCGCGGCATGGAGATTCTCGGCAGGGTTGCGAAAGAGGTTCTTTAACGGATTATTGATACAGGGGCGCCCCGGCGCCCGGAGGGAGATAGTATTCATGAGTGAAACAACCGCGCCAGAGCGGAAAAAAATCATATTCAGCGGCATCCAGCCCAGCGGGATGCTCACCCTTGGAAATTACCTCGGCGCCCTCAAAAACTGGAAGGAGATGCAGGAGGAATACAACTGCGTGTATTCCGTGGTGGATATGCACGCCATCACCGTGCGGCAGGAGCCGGCAAAGCTCCGCCAGCAGATCATTTCCACCTGCGCGCTGCTGCTCGCCTGCGGCATCGACCCGGAGAAATCCATGGTCTTTATCCAGAGCGAGGTGCACACCCACGCGGAGCTCGCCTGGATTCTCAACTGCTATACCCAGTTCGGAGAGCTGAACCGCATGACCCAGTTTAAAGACAAGGCCGCCCGCCATGCAGATAACATCAACGCCGGCCTCTTTACTTACCCTTCCCTCATGGCGGCCGATATTCTTCTCTACCAGGCCGACCTCGTGCCGGTGGGTGCGGATCAGAAGCAGCACCTGGAGCTCACAAGGGATATCGCCGCACGCTTCAACGGCCTCTATGGCAGCGTGTTCACCGTGCCGGAGCCGTATATCCCGAAGGTGGGGGCGCGCGTGATGTCGCTGCAGGACCCGACGCGCAAAATGTCCAAATCAGATGAAAACCCCAACGCCTGGGTGGCGATCCTCGATAAGCCCGAGGATATCATGCGCAAATTCCGGCGCTGCGTGACCGATTCCGACACCCGCGTGTGCTTCGCCGAGGGCAAAGACGGCATCAACAACCTGATGGGGATCTACGCCGCCGTAACCGGCAAAACGCTGAGCGAAATCACAGAAGAATTCGAGGGCCGCGGCTACGGCGATTTCAAAACCGCCGTGGGCGAAGCCGTGGTGGAGACCCTGCGCCCCATCCGTGAAACATACGACGACCTGATGAACAACAAGGATTATCTCTTGGACTGCTACGCCAAAGGCGGGGAAGCGGCGCTCCGGTTCTCGCAGCGGACGCTTTCAAAGGTCAAAAAGAAAATCGGTTACCTGCCCCGCAGATAAAAACACAGCAAGAAAGGCCCCGGTAAAACCGGGGCCTCGTTTTTTTGCCCGGATACGGGCGGGTTGGTTATGCGCGTCTTGCACAGCGGTTCATTTGCCGAACGTCGCATACAGCTTGCAGTCTGCCCACGCCTTCATAAAAAGGGTGGCGGTGCTCCGGTCGAACTTCGTGCCTTCGCAGCCGAAGCCCGTTACCACGCTGAGGCTGGTTATGGCCTCCTCCATCAAGCGGCTGTACGCATCCATGCAGACCCATCCGCTGGAAGTAATGGGAGCGTGGATGTCCATGCGGATGCGCAGACGGATGAGATACCGGTTCGACGCAGCGTTCGGCTCATCGGATGGCAGAACCTCCGACGATTCGAGCCCAATGACGATCGTGACCTTGTGAAGGGGGTTTTCTTTATATACCGGCGGAAATTCCTCCACAAACTCGATATCCTGGAGCTGGCTGTTCTGACACAGGTAGGAATAGAACATTTCCACCATACTGATGATTATTGTCCCCATGGCTCACCCCTTTCATGCAGCGTCTGAAGCACGGCCCAGACGTATAGTTCCTCCCCGATGTAGCAGACGGTTTCCGCACGCTTGATGCACAGGCGCATTCCGTCCTGCCGCACGAGCATCGTATCGAGCGAGAGATTTTCGAGCTTGGGCTCCGGCGGGCCGATGTAAAGGTAATGCCCCTCGTCCACATAGCCGATTTCAGAGAGATAGCCTTCGAGATAGATTTTGTTTTTATAGCGCAGGGGCTGAAGAAAGGCCCGGTAATCCCGCGGCGCGCGCTCATCCGAATACTTCAGGCGGATGGGGCTGCCGTACCGCTCGAGTATCCGCGCAATCTGCTGTTTCATACTCATGGCGCGCCCACCGACCAAAAGAGGAATGCATCCTCCTCCAGAAGATCGCCCACCGACCGCAGAGCCTCATCCTTCAGCCTTTCGGAGGCGCCGATCTCCGCGGAGGCCGAACGCCCGAGCTTCACATCCCCCGCGGAAAAGGATTGAAACGGGTCTATCGTCTGCTCGGCGAGGCGGTAGCGGTAGCAGGCCAGAGCCGCTGCGGCCGCCGCGAGGCGCGTGTGCTCCTCCTGCCACGAAACGCCCCCCCGAAGCCTTGCCGCGAGCTCCGCCTGTGCCGAAAGGCACCAGGCCGACCACGGCGCCGCCTCTTCCTCCGTGAGGCCCGCGAGACGGGCAAATTCATGAACCGTTTCGCTGATATCCACCATGCCGCTCACCTTCCTTTCTCATGGCGTTCAGATAGAAAGGACTTTCGAAGCCTCCGGGAATATCTTCGCAAAGCCGGCAATGGAGGTGATGGCGGCGCGCTCGAGCTGGCGGTCGATCAGGCGGTCGGTTTCCATCGTGACGTCGGAAGCTACCACCATTTCGAGGGCGCACCTTTTATCGAGGCCGATGATCTTGCCGTCCGGCACGGCGGAGGACTTGACCACCACCGCCCCGAGAGGCGTTGCCGGGCGGCCGGTGTTCTGAAAGCCGAGGCCCGCCTGCGAGGTCTTGAATTCGCTTAAGTTCAGCAGCTTGGTCATCGTGGCGGGAGACATGACCATAGCGGTGAGCTCGTACGGGTCGAGCTTGTTCCAGAGGGTGAGCAGGTCGGTATAGGTGAGCGTGCCGCTCGTTTCGGCGCTCACGGTTTCCGCGCCGCTGTCGTTCCCATCGCCCGAGAGGATCACATTTACCGCATCCTGAAAACGGGAAGCGGCGATATACGCCCCGATCTGGCGGAGCGTGACGGTGAAAAGGTCCAGCCGCTGGAAGCGGAGCGCCTCATACGACGCCACCAGCATGCGCCCGCGCTTCTGGAGCTTTACGAGCTTATCCTGTGTTTTGACCACGGTCTGCGGGATGGCGGCTCCCTCGGCCAGCTTTTTCAGTTCCTTTTCCTCCTCGCCCGGGACGGAGGTGATGGTGCGGTAATCGAGCCCCTCGATCTTGGTGGTGGTGGCGATGATATCGCCGAGCCGGCTCGCCTCCTCCATGCCTCCTCTCACCGCGCGGGAGACATATTCCGGAAAGAGGGCGGCCGAATCGGAGCTCTGAAAGAATTTTTCCACGGCGTCGCTTCCGCGCCCGCTCACCTTGATATCGAACCGCTTGAGCTGACGCTGATACGAATCGAGCCCTTCGAGCTCGGTGCCGCGGTAGTTTTCCGAGGGGTCCAGCTCCTCCAAAACCTCCGAAAAGCTTTTGCCCGGCGTGTGGTACATGGCCTTTTCCAGCCTCATATCCTGATAACTCATATTCTTTTTCACTCCTTCCTTACTTCAGCAGGAAACCGACCGTTTTATCGGTGGTGTTCACATCCAGCACCAGGTACTCCCTGCCGCCTTCCGTTACGCGCTTTACTTCCGTACTGCCGGCCGCCGCAAGCGCGCAGTAACCCACTGCCGGCGCGTTGCCCGTATAGGGCATGCGGACATACCCGCCCAGCTGGACGGCGGCTATGCCGTCCCGTGAGGAAAGCGCAACGCCGCAGAACGCCGCGTCTGCGGCGCAGGCGTTGACGTTCCCGCTCATATTGATAAACACCAGCATTCCTTTTTTCACGGTCGAGGGGGCGGTAAAGGTGGCCACCTGCTCGCCGAGTCCGTTGAACGCTACTTTCATGTTCCTTCACTCCTTTTTAAATCATGAATCCTCTGTTTTTTTCCTGCCTCGCCTTTGTTTTGGCAGGCGCAAGCTGAGGCTCCGGGGCTGCTTTCCGCTCCCCCGCCGCGCGGATAAAGGCGGAAAGCTCCTTGACCGTCATGCGTTCCGCCACGCTTTTCGCGGCGGTGAGCTCCATATCGGGGCGTAAAGCTCCAAACTGCCGCACGAATTCCCTCGTGAGCCGTTCGCGGTATTCGTGCCCCTCCTCCGCCCGGCTCTGCAGCTCGAAAATATGGCGCAGCAGAGCGGAGGCTTCCCCCGCGGAGAGGCAGATTTCATCCCTCGTTTCCCGAAGGCGCTTCACGATATTTTCCGCCGAAGTGTGCTTTTTCTCCGCCGCATACGATTTGATCACGCCCGCCTCCGGCTGCGCCGGCACGGCAACAAACGACCATTCGTATGCATCCAGCGGGTCTTCGAGCACCGTATGGCAGGGAACGCTGCCCTGCTTTGTGTACACGCGGCCCTTCACGTGCTCGCAGGCCGCCGCCTTGCGGTCGGCTCCGCATACCGAGCAGGCCGAACGGCCGACGCGGCAGCCCACGCTCACTTCCTTTTTGATGCCCGCATCGATCTCCAGGATCAGGTCTTCGTTGCGGGTGGTGCGGGGCATATAGGCCCGGGCGGTCAGCCGGTGGTAGGGCTCGCCCGCCTTCGTGCGGCGGGAATCATCCCGCTCCACCGCCGTTTCAAAGATGCGGGCGGTCTGGTCGCCGCTTTTCATGCTGTGGTCGAAGATCCCCGTTTTTCCGGTGAAGAGCTCCGCGAGCTTTGTGAGGGCGGGGATGGAAAAGCGCTCGCCGTCCCGGTCGATTTCGTTATCGCACAGTACGACGGAAAAAACATAAACCTCCCCGGCTTTCATTTTGCGGCGGGAAAGGCGGTTGATCTTTTCGAGGTCCTCCGCCGAAACGCCGCTCAGTGATTTCTCCAAAACATATCCTTCTTTCAATTCTTTTTCCCCTCCTTTTCCAGTTGTTCCGCCTGTGCGCGGTAAAGCCTCGCCTTTGCTTCCTCCACCTCGTCCTGCAGGTTGACCGGCTCCCACTCCACCTGCGGCTCGCAGGCATAGCCGTTCGCCGCGAGCCACATGCGGCAGATTTTCCGCACAGCGGGGCTGAGCAGTGCACGGTAATATTCCAGCTCGCTCGTGAGGATATCCGCCTGCTGGGCGGACATGCGCTCGGTAGTAGACCAGGACAGGCCGAGCAAAAAGGGCGGGATGCCGAGCTTGCCCACGATCTGCTCCATCATCTGGCGCGCGGGCACCTCGGTATCGAGAATCTGGTTATCCGCCCCGATGACCTTGATATCCACATCGCCGACCGCCACGAAATCGCGTACGCTGTCGCTGCTCATGGCGGAAGACCACTCCTGCGCAATCTGCCGGGCGCGTTCCTTTGCGGTGCCGCGGTCCAGCCCGTCGCCGGGCGGCTTGTAGGTAACGGCGAAGCGGACGTTGCCCATGCGGTCGAAGTTGACTCCCGTAGCGCGGTATATCTTGAGCAGAATCCCGCTGACAAAGGGAAGCCCCCTTAGCAGCGAGGTTCCATAGATATGCCCCGGCTCCGGGTTCAGCGCCGAAACGATCACCCGCTCCGGGTGCGGCACGGGAACGGTTTTCAGCCCGCTGCGCCGGCAGATGCGCAGGCGAAGCGGGGAATCCCCCTCCTCCAGCACCACATCCTCGAGGGATGCGGAGTAAAGCGCGGCTGCGCCGTCGGAGGAAAGCACGATCTCTCCCACCGCCGTGCCATAGGTAAGCAGCTGCTCGAGATGGGAGGATAAAAAGGCGGAAAGGCCTTCTCCCGTCGCCCCCACCGGCACCCGGGCAAGAAAATCGGAGAGCTCCCGTTCGGCTTCCGGGTCGCCTGCGCCGACCCGCACTGTGCCGCACAGGCGCACGAGCTTGCCGATGGCGGCGTCAATCGCCGGGACCGCTTCGCGCAGGGAGCGGTAAAGCCTCCACTCCCCCGCGGGGAGCGCATCGAACCGCATGAGCTCCGAATAGGCCTTTTCCCTGCCACGCGCGGTTTGAACGCTGGCCGAGCCAAAGCTCCGGCTCTTCTTCAAAAGTCCCAAAATATTACACCTCCTTTGTTAACGGCGTTCGGTGCTGAGGGCAAAAAAGCCGTCTTCCCCGCCCGCCAGCACCGTTTCCACAAAATAGCGGATATCGTCCATCGCGTGGTCGTTTTCTTTGCGCGGAGCGTCCTTCGCGCCTCCGTCCTGCCAGCGGTAAAGGTGGAATTCCCGGATGGCGTCCCGGCAGGAGAGGCCGATCCGGATCTCCCCCGCGCGCAGGGCGTCGCACACCCGGCGAATGCCGTCGATCACGTTGTTCTTCGCCGGGATGCACCGGTATTTCCCATGCCGCCGGATGCACGCGATGAAGCTTGCCGCAGAGGGGTCCACAATCACCGCTTCCACCGCCCGGCCGCCGATGAGGGCGCAGAGCGCCTCGTAATATTCCTCATCCGTTTTCTGCTCTCCTTCGCGTTTGGAGCTGTAGTAATATTCCGCCAAGCGGTACCATACGCCTTCGCGCTCCCCCCACAAGCCGAAGGAGGCGGGGTTCACCGTGCCGTAGTCGCAGGAAACGTAATACCGGGAGCAGCCGCCCGGCGGCTCGCAGACGTGCTCGCGCTCGGAAAACATGGAATACACGAGCCCTTCCGCCGCCACCCATTTTCCCTCGATGAAGCGTTCGTAAAAATGGCCGCTGTAAAGCGATTCGTACCGGCGCACGATGCTTTCACTGAGCGCAGGGTTATCCTTCATCGTAAAGTGCAGGTAAAGGGCGTTTTTCTGCCGGGCTTTTAAAATCCATTCCCGGTAAAACCAGTGATGGGGAAAATCCGGATTGCAGTTGAACCAGAAGCGGGAGCCTTCCACCGAGCAGCGGGCCAGCGCCTGCTCCACAAAGGTGCGCGGCATGAGCGCCACCTCGTCGAACAGTACGCCCGCGAGCGTGACGCCCTGGATGAGCGACGCGGAAGATTCATCCCGCCCGCCGAAGAGATAAAACCGGTTGGCTCTGCCGCCGCAGCTGATTTCCAAACGATTGCGCGAAAGCTTCTGCGTGCAGCGAAAGCCCAGCTCCTTCAGCTCCCCGGTGAGCGGCTCCACAGCGTTGCGCCGCAGCGAGGAAACGGTTTTTCCGCAGAGGGCAAAGCTTTTATCCTCGAAGGTCTGCATGGCCCATGCCACAAAGGAAAGCGCCATGCAGAAGGTTTTTCCGCTGCGGACCGCGCCGTCGCAGATGATGGCGTCCCGGTTTTGGTAGGGGCTTTGCCCGCACCACCATCCGAGGACGATGCGCTGCTTTTCTGAAAAAGGAGCGTATTTCACGACGGCATATCCTCCCGTCCGGAGGCGAGCCCCGCCGCGCTCTGCTCCAGCGCCTCATAAAAGGACGCCGTTTCCCGCCGCTCTGCGCCGCCCTCGAGCTGAGAAAGCTGTTCGAGCGCCTTGAGGCGGTCGAAAAACTTGATTTCCATTCCCCCGCCCGACTGCCGTTTCACCTCGGAAACGGAAAAAAGGTCCAGGCTCTCGAGCTCCGCTTCCTCCATGCTTTCCCCGCGGAACAGGAGCTTCAGCGCGTCCGCCGTGCTTCCGAAGGCAAGCCTGTAAAGCCCGTTTGCCGCCGGTGTTCTTTGCTGTTTGTGCTCTCCCGCTGCGCCTGCGATTTCCTCCCGGATGCGTGCACGTTCCAATAGTTTCAGGCCGGTGCGCTCGGGGAAGACGGAATACCCCGCCCTCGCCGCCGCTTCTCTCGGGTTCCCGGTTTCCGCAAACAGCCGGCAAAAAAGCCGTTCCTTGGCTGAGAGCTGCTTCCGAATGGCCGCCATTTTCACATCTTCCTTTCCGCAGGGATAAAATCCCTCTGCACCTATCCCTCCAAATGAGAGGCCCGTTGCATAAGAAAGCGCAACTTTTCGATAAATTTTTATAGATTGCCGCAGGCAATCTATAAAAAATAGCCGCGAAATGAGCGTTATTTTTCGGCAAATTCGAGGCCGTGGCTATTTTTTTGCGCATGCGGTCTCTTCGAGGCCGCGCGCTGTGATTTTACGTCCGTTGCCCGTGCAGCGGGCAACATGGACAATTTTTATAGATTGCCAGGGGCAATCTATAAAAAATAGCCGCGAAATGAAGCGCCATTTTTCGGGGGGGGGAGCTGTGTTTAGCGGCTATTTTTTTGCGCTACGGCGTTGCTTACGCCGCGCACGGATTTGGGGGCCGTGGGCCGGAAACGGCCCACATGGTGAGTTTTATTGCTTCACAATAAAAAACCGGCATTTTTTTGCCGGACCAAGGGAATAGATAATGCTAGAAAGGAGATTTCTATGAAATATACCGAACTAGGCAGCTCCGGCATCACCGTATCACGGATCTGCATGGGATGCATGGGCTTCGGAGACCCCGGACGCGGGCCGCACCGCTGGACGCTGGATGAAGCGCAGTCCCGCGAAATCATCAAAAGAGGGCTCGCACTCGGCGTCAATTTTTACGATACGGCGCTCGCTTACCAGGAAGGGACGAGCGAGCAGTTTCTGGGGAGGGCTCTCCGGAATCTGATTCCGCGGGACGAGGTGGTGGTTGCCACTAAATTTCTCCCCCGCACAAAGGAAGAAGCGGCGGCCGGCATCAGCGGGCAGGAGCATATTGAAGCGATGCTGGACAGAAGCCTTCAAAACCTCCAAATGGACTATGTGGATCTGTATATCTATCACATGTGGGATTATGAAACGCCGCTGTTTGAAATCATGGACGGCCTGAACCGCGCGGTAAAAGCGGGCAAGGCGCGCGCCATCGGCATTTCCAACTGCTATGCCTGGCAGCTTGCAAAGGCAAACGCCCTGGCGGAAAAAGAAGGCTTTGCAAAATTCGTTTCCGTTCAGGGGCACTATAACCTCATCTTCCGGGAAGAAGAGCGGGAAATGGGGCCTTATTGCAGGGAAGAAAACATCGCCCTGACACCATACAGCGCGCTCGCGGGCGGGCGGCTTGCAAAACGGCCGGGAGAAACATCAAAACGCCTGGAGACGGACAGCTTTGCAAAGTTCAAATACGATGCTGCACAGGAGCAGGACCGTCTCATCATAGGCCGGGTGGCAGAGCTGGCCGAAAAGAGGGGGATTTCCATGACGGAGGTATCCCTTGCCTGGCTTTTGTCGAAGGCCGACTCCCCCATTGTGGGAGCAACCAAGTTCCACCATATCGAGGGCGCGGCAAGGGCCGTTGATCTCATGCTCACAGCGGATGAAACCGCCTATCTCGAGGAGGCGTATGTTCCGCATAGGCTGGTAGGCGTAATGGCGCAGAACCGCCCCCCTTTGGCCTGACCTTTTAATAGCACTGCAAAAACAGCTTATAAAACGCCCTCTTGAGGCAATAAAAATCCCCGGGCGGCGTGCACCGCCCCAGTAAAAACGGACAATAGACAAGAAGCCCCCTGATGTAGGATA
>CAUBKG010000048.1 GCA_958436475.1 uncultured Clostridia bacterium | reverse complement strand
GGAAACAACGAGGATCGCGCCGTCCATCTGAGCAGCGCCGGTGATCATGTTCTTAACGTAGTCGGCATGTCCCGGGCAGTCAACGTGGGCATAGTGGCGGGTTTCGGTTTCGTATTCAACGTGAGCGGTGTTGATCGTGATACCGCGCTCTCTTTCTTCCGGAGCCTTATCGATGTTCGCGTAATCAATGAACTCGGCTTCGCCTCTCATAGCGAGAGTCTTGGTGATAGCAGCGGTCAACGTGGTCTTACCATGGTCAACGTGACCGATGGTGCCGATGTTAATGTGCGGCTTGTTTCTTTCGAATTTTGCCTTTGCCATGGGAATTTCCTCCTTTATTTTCAGCAATAAATTTACGGATGAGCTCGGCAGATGTACTGCACTTGTCATTCTAGCAATTCTATCCTGGAATTGCAAGACTTTTTTATTTCAGAGCAAAGCAGTGAAACAAAAATCGTCCATGCGGGCGCGGCCCGGGCGGACCGCATGCGCAGACAATAAGCTGCTGCGAAATTATTCGTTGCCCTTCGCGCGGGAACTGATGATCTTTTCCGCAACGGATTTCGGGATCTCGGTGTAATGGCTCGGCTCCATAGAATACTGGCCACGGCCCTGCGTTTTGGAACGGAGGTCGGTGGAATAGCCGAACATTTCAGAAAGCGGAACAAACGAATTCACCTGGGAGGTGCCGTTTGTGCTTTCCATCCCCTGGATCATGCCGCGGCGGGAGTTCAGGTCGCCGATGACATCGCCCATGTATTCTTCCGGAACGACGACAACGACCTTCATGATCGGCTCGAGCAGAACCGGGTTTGCCTTGCGGCAGGCTTCCTTGAACGCCATAGAACCGGCGATCTTAAAGGCCATTTCCGAGGAGTCGACTTCGTGGTAGGAACCGTCGAAGAGGGTGACCTTGACGTCCACCACATTGTAGCCGGCGAGAACACCGGTGTTCATCGCGCTCTGGATACCGGCGTCAACCGCAGGAATGTATTCCTTCGGGATGGCGCCGCCGACAACAGCGTTGACGAACTCATAGCCCTTGCCGCTCTCATTCGGCTCTACGCGGATCTTAACGTGGCCGTACTGGCCGCGGCCGCCGGACTGGCGGGCATACTTGTGGTCGACCTCGACGGAGTCGCGGATGGTTTCCTTATAGGCAACCTGCGGCTTGCCCACGTTTGCTTCCACCTTGAATTCGCGGAGCAGGCGGTCAACGATGATCTCCAGATGAAGCTCGCCCATACCTGCAATGATGGTCTGGCCGGTTTCTTCATCGGTATAGCACTTGAAGGTCGGGTCTTCTTCCGCCAGCTTCTGAAGGGCGATGCCCATCTTTTCCTGGCCGGCCTTGGTCTTCGGTTCGATGGCAACACGGATAACCGGTTCCGGGAACTCCATAGACTCAAGGATGACCGGATGCTTTTCATCACACAGCGTGTCGCCCGTGGTGGTGTTTTTGAGGCCGACTGCGGCGGCGATATCACCCGCGTAAACAGTATCGATATCCTGGCGGTGATTGGCGTGCATCTGAAGGATGCGCCCGAGGCGCTCGTTATTGTCCTTCGAGGAGTTATAAACGGTGGAACCCGCGCTGATGGTGCCGGAATACACGCGGAAGAAGCAGAGCTTGCCAACGAACGGGTCGGTGGCGATCTTGAAGGCGAGGGCCGCGAAGGGCTCGTCGTCCGAAGAATGGCGCTCGCACTCTTCATCGGTTTCCGGGTTCACACCCTTGATCGCGGCAACGTCGGTCGGAGCCGGCATGTAATCCACGATCGCATCCAGCAGCTGCTGAACGCCCTTGTTGCGGTAAGAGGTGCCGCAGCACACCGGTACCATTTTATTGGCGATGGTGCCCTTGCGGATGCACATCTTGATTTCATCGATGGTGAGCTCTTCGCCGTCGAGATACTTCATGAGGATCTCGTCATCCTGCTCCGCCACTGCTTCGAGCAGCTTTGCGCGGTATTCATCGGCAAGCTCCTTCAGATCGTCGGGGATGGGCTCCTCGCGGACATCCTTCCCGAGGTCGTCGTAATAAACATCGGCGTTCATCTTCACGAGGTCGATTACGCCCCGGAAGGTATCTTCACTGCCGATCGGCAGCTGGATCGGGACCGCGTTGCATTTGAGACGGTCGTGCATCATCTGGACGACACGGAAGAAATCGGCGCCCATGATGTCCATCTTATTAACATAGGCCATACGCGGGACGTGGTATTCCTCAGCCTGGCGCCATACGGTTTCGGACTGGGGCTCAACGCCGCCCTTCGCACAGAAAACGGTAACGGAACCATCCAGCACGCGCAGGGAACGCTCAACTTCAACGGTGAAGTCGACGTGGCCCGGGGTGTCGATGATGTTGACCCTGTGCTCTTTCCAGAAGCAGGTGGTAGCGGCGGAGGTGATGGTGATGCCACGCTCCTGCTCCTGCTCCATCCAGTCCATAGTGGCTGCGCCTTCGTGAACCTCGCCAATCTTGTGCGTTTTGCCCGTATAGAACAGGATACGCTCGGTTGTCGTGGTTTTACCAGCGTCGATATGGGCCATAATGCCAATGTTTCTTGTCATCTCAAGGGATACTTCTCTTGGCATATAGTCCTCCTTAAAAATTACGTGTTAGCGGTAAAGAAAGATGTGGGGGATTTCCCCACCGGACCCATATTACCAGCGGTAATGGGCAAACGCCTTGTTGGCTTCCGCCATGCGATGCGTGTCTTCACGCTTCTTGGCGGCGCCGCCGGCACCGTTGCATGCATCGAGGATTTCTCCCGCGAGACGTTCCTTCATGGTGCGCTCGGAACGGGTGCGGCTGTAAGCCGTGAGCCAGCGCAGACCGAGGGTCTGGCGGCGTTCCGGACGGACTTCGATCGGAACCTGGTAAGTGGCGCCGCCCACGCGGCGGGCCTTTACCTCCAGCAGCGGCATGATGTTCTCCATGGACTGCTCAAACACCTCGAGGGGTTCTTTGCCGGTCTTTTCACGGATAATATCGAACGCGCCGTAGACGATCTTCTGGGCAACGCCCTTCTTGCCGTCATACATGATATTGTTGATAAGACGTGTTACAAGCTTGGAATTGTAAAGCGGATCAGGCAAAACATCTCGTTTTGCGATTTGGCCTCTTCTTGGCACTTCGCTTCCCTCCTTCACAGAATGATATCATAGGTACTCGAGTGACAAAACTCCCGTTGGCACCAAAGCAGAGGCGCATTTATCATAAATACACCGCTGCGTTTCTGGTTGCAGCAATTGTGAAAATTTCGTCTAAGGGGTGTGTAAAGAATTACTTCTTCGGACGCTTTGCGCCGTACTTGGAGCGGCTCTGCATACGCTTTGCCACGCCCTGCGCATCCAGCGTGCCACGGATGATGTGGTAACGGACACCAGGGAGGTCCTTGACACGGCCGCCGCGGATGAGCACCACGCTATGCTCCTGCAGGTTGTGGCCTACGCCGGGGATATAGCTGGTGACTTCGATTCCGTTGGTAAGACGGACTCTGGCAACTTTACGGAGCGCGGAGTTCGGCTTTTTCGGGGTCTGCGTCTTCACAGAAGTACAAACGCCTCTCTTTTGCGGAGAGTTCTGGTCGTTGAGCTGGCGCTTCATGGTGTTGAGGTTTTTCAGAAGAGCCGGAGCTGTGGACTTCTTTACGATTGTTTCTCTGCCCTTGCGGACTAACTGATTAAAGGTTGGCAATGTTACACCTCCTCAAAAAAATGATATGCAATGGGTAGAATTCCCTTTTTGCCGGAAAATACAACCGGCAAACGCGTAAAATTTTACGCGTTTGCACAGTTATTAATATTATCACGAAAGCATGTCATTTGTCAACTCATTTTCCGCTTCGTACAAGGCTTCTTCGCCATCCGGGACCAGGTCGATCTCATGATAGCACTTCATGCCGGTGCCGGCCGGGACGAGCTTGCCGATGATGACGTTTTCCTTGAGGCCCAGCAGCGGATCGACCTTGCCCTTGATGGCCGCCTCGGTCAGCACGCGGGTGGTCTCCTGGAAGGAAGCCGCGGAGAGGAAGGAGTCGGTTGCAAGGGAGGCCTTGGTGATGCCGAGCAGGGTGGGCGAACAGGTGGGGTAAGAAAGCCCCTCTTCGCCTGCTTCCATGCGCGCGCGGATGGCGTCGCACTCCTGATGGTACTGGGAGCGGTCAATGGTGGTGCCGGAGAGCAGGTCGGTGCTGCCCGGGTCTTCCACCTTCACCTTGCGCATCATCTGGCGCACGATGACTTCGATGTGCTTATCGTTGATATCAACGCCCTGGAGGCGGTAAACACTCTGGACCTGGGCGATGATGTAATCCTGCACGGCGTCCGAGCCGCTGACGGCGAGGATATCGTGCGGGTTGATAGCGCCTTCGGTGAGCACCTGGCCCTGTTCGACCATATCGCCCTCCTCCACGAGGATGCGGTAGCCGTAGGGGATGGTGTATTTGCGTTCATCGGCCGTTTCTTCGTTGAAGACGATGACCTCGCGGTTCTTCTTTACATCCTGGAAGCGGACCTTGCCCCCGATTTCCGCGATGAACGCTGCGCGCTTGGGCTTGCGGGCCTCAAAGAGCTCTTCTACGCGGGGAAGACCCTGCGTGATATCCTCCGCCGACGCGATACCGCCGGTATGGAAGGTACGCATGGTGAGCTGGGTGCCCGGCTCACCGATGGACTGGGCGGCGATGATGCCCACCGCTTCCCCGACCGATACGGGCTTGCCGGTGGCGAGGTTGTTGCCATAGCATTTTTTGCACACGCCGTGGCGGGAGCGGCAGTTGAGGATGGAGCGGATCTTGATGCGCTTCACCCCGCTTGCAACCACGCGCTTCGCATCGTCCTCCGTCATCATGTCATCGCTGCTCATGATGAGCTCGCCCGTTTCCGGATCCACGAGGTCTTCGGTGAGGTAGCGGCCTACGAGGCGCTCGGAAAGCGGCTCGATCATCTGCTTGCCTTCCGTGATATCGTAAACCTCGAGGCCTTCCTTGGTGCCGCAGTCGTCCTCACGGATGATAACGTCCTGCGAAACGTCCACGAGGCGGCGGGTCAGGTAACCGGAGTCGGCCGTGCGGAGGGCGGTATCGGCGAGGCCCTTTCGGGCGCCGCGGGAGGAAATGAAGTATTCGAGTACGTTCAGGCCTTCGCGGTAGTTCGCGCGGATCGGGATTTCGATCGTGCGGCCGGAGGTGTTGGCGATCAGGCCGCGCATGCCGGCGAGCTGGCGGATCTGGCTCATGCTGCCGCGGGCGCCGGAATCGGCCATCATGAAGATGGGGTTTTTATCGTCGAGATTGTCTTTCAGGGCGTCGGCCACGGCGAAGGTGGTCTTATCCCAGATATCGATTACCAGGTGGTAGCGCTCGTCGTTGGTGATGAGGCCGCGGCGGTACTGCTTCGTGATCTTATCGATCTTGGCTTCCGCGTCCGCAATGAGCTGCTGCTTTTCAGGCGGGATGGTGGCATCGAACACCGAAACGGTAACTGCTCCCTTGGTGGAATATTTGAAGCCCTGCGCCTTGACGCGGTCCAGCACCTCGGCGGTGACGGTGGTGCCGTGCACGCGGATGCAGCGGTCGATGATCTTGCCGAGCTCCTTTTTGGTGACGAGCCGGGTGATTTCCAGCTTGAATTCGTTTTCGGGGAGCGAGCGGTCCACGAACCCTAAGTCCTGCGGGATGGGGTCGTTGAAGATGAGCTGGCCCATCGTGACCTCTTCCACACGGGATTTTCCGTTCTTATACAGGCGGACCCTGATGGGGGCGTGCAGGCCGATGATACCGGCGCTGTAAGCCATCATGGCCTCGTTTTTATCGCGGAAAAGCTTGCCTGTGCCCTGTTCCTCCGGGTCTACCATGGTGAGGTAATAGGAGCCGAGGACCATGTCCTGCGTCGGCACGGTAACGGGCTTGCCGTCGGAGGGCTTCAGAAGGTTGTTGGCGGCGAGCATCAGGAAGCGGGCCTCTGCCTGCGCTTCGGCGGAGAGGGGCACGTGCACGGCCATCTGGTCGCCGTCGAAGTCCGCATTGTAAGCGGTACAGGCCAGCGGATGGAGCTTCAAAGCGCGGCCTTCCACCAGGATGGGCTCAAAGGCCTGGATGCCGAGGCGGTGGAGCGTCGGCGCGCGGTTGAGCAGCACAGGGTGGTTCTTGATGACAATTTCGAGCGCATCCCATACCTCGTTGCGGGCGCGTTCCACCATCTTGCGGGCCGAGCGCACGTTGCTGGCGGCGCCGGTTTCCACGAGGCGCTTCATAACGAAGGGCTTGAAGAGCTCGAGCGCCATTTCCTTCGGCAGGCCGCACTGGTACATCTTGAGCTCCGGGCCGACGACGATAACCGAACGGCCGGAATAGTCCACGCGCTTGCCGAGCAGGTTCTGGCGGAAACGGCCCTGCTTGCCCTTGAGCATATCGGAAAGGGATTTGAGCGGGCGGTTGTTGGTGCCGGTCACGGCGCGGCCGCGGCGGCCATTGTCGATCAGGGCATCCACAGCCTCCTGCAGCATCCTCTTCTCGTTGCGCACGATGATATCGGGCGCGCCGAGGTCAAGCAGCTTCTGCAGGCGGTTGTTGCGGTTGATAACGCGGCGGTAAAGGTCGTTTAAGTCGGAGGTGGCGAAGCGGCCGCCGTCCAGCTGGACCATAGGGCGGATATCCGGCGGGATAACCGGGACCACATCGAGGATCATCCATTCGGGGCGGTTGCCCGACTGCAGGAAGGCATCCACGACCTCCAGGCGCTTCAGAAGGCGGATACGCTTCTGGCCGGTGGCGGTTTCGAGCTCTTCCTTCAGCTCGTTCGAGAGCTTCTCGAGGTCGATCTCGGTGAGCAGCTCCTTGATGGCCTCCGCACCCATGCCGGCGCGGAAATCGTCCTCATATTTTTCGCGCATATCGCGGTAAGCTTTTTCGTTGAGAAGCTGTTTCTTCACGAGCGGCGTATCGCCCGGGTCGATGACGATATACTGAGAGAAATACAGCACCTGCTCGAGGTTCCGTGGGGAGACATCCAGAATCAGGCCCATGCGGGAGGGGATCCCCTTGAAATACCAGATGTGCGAAACGGGCGCGGCGAGCTCGATATGGCCCATGCGCTCGCGGCGGACCTTGGACAGCGTGACCTCCACGCCGCACTTTTCGCAGACCTTGCCTTTATAGCGGATGCGCTTATACTTGCCGCAGTAGCATTCCCAGTCTTTATTCGGCCCGAAAATACGCTCGCAGAACAGGCCGTCGCGCTCGGGCTTCAGGGTGCGGTAATTGATGGTTTCGGGTTTTTTGACCTCGCCGTAGGACCATTTGCGGATATCGTCCGGTGAAGCCAGGCCAATTTTAATGGATTCAAACGTATTGAATTTCATGCAGCGTCCCCCTCTTCCTTACTCACATTAAATCGTTGTCGGTAAACGCCATATCCGAATCGGAATCGTCGTCTCCGCTGAGGGAATCGCCTTCAGGCGCTTCATCCTCGCCGTTTTCGTCCTTCACGGTAAAGCTGGAAGCGATCTCTTCTTCCCTTGCGACCTCGCTGAACGCCTTATCGTCCGCGGAGGGGTAGAGGCCGACGTCGTCATCCTCCAGATCCTGCTTCAGATCGATTTCTTCATTATCCTTATCCAGCACCTTTACATCCAGGCCGAGGGACTGGAGCTCCTTGATGAGCACCTTGAAGGATTCCGGCACGCCCGGGGTCGGCACGTTCTGGCCCTTGACGATGGCCTCGTAGGTCTTGACACGGCCCACGACGTCGTCCGACTTGACGGTGAGGATTTCCTGCAGGGTATAAGCGGCGCCGTAAGCCTCCAGCGCCCACACTTCCATTTCACCGAAGCGCTGGCCGCCGAACTGTGCCTTGCCGCCGAGCGGCTGCTGGGTAACGAGCGAGTACGGGCCGGTGGAGCGGGCGTGGATCTTATCGTCTACGAGGTGATGCAGCTTTAAGAAGTACATGTAGCCGACCGTGACGGGATGGTCGAAGGGCTCGCCTGTGCGGCCGTCCCGCAGGAGGGTCTTGCCGTCCGGGCTGTAGCCCGCCTTTTCGAGGCATTCCACGATATCGCCTTCATGCGCGCCGTCGAATACCGGCGTGCATACCTTCCAGCCGAGGGCCTTGGCCGCATAGCCGAGATGCACCTCGAGCACCTGCCCGATGTTCATTCGGGACGGTACGCCGAGGGGGTTGAGTACGATATCGAGCGGGCGGCCGTCCGGCAGGAAGGGCATATCCTCTTCCGGCAGGATGCGGGATACAACGCCCTTGTTGCCGTGGCGTCCCGCCATTTTGTCGCCCACGGAAATTTTTCTCTTCTGGGCGATATAGCAGCGCACCACCATATTGACGCCCGGGTTCATTTCATCGAAGGTATCTCTCGTGAAGACCTTCACATCCACAATCGTGCCGTATTCGCCGTGGGGCACGCGCAGGGAGGTATCCCTCACTTCCCTGGCCTTTTCGCCGAAGATGGCGCGCAGCAGGCGTTCCTCCGCGGTGAGCTCGGTTTCGCCCTTCGGCGTTACCTTGCCCACGAGGATATCTCCCGCGCGGACCTCCGCGCCCACGCGGATGATGCCGCGTTCGTCGAGGTCCTTGAGCGCGTCTTCGCCCACGTTCGGGATATCGCGCGTGATTTCTTCCGGCCCGAGCTTCGTATCCCTGGCTTCGATCTCGTATTCTTCAATATGAATGGAGGTGTATTTATCCTCCCGCACGATTTTTTCGTTGATGAGGACGGCGTCCTCGTAATTATAGCCTTCCCAGGTCATGAAGCCGATGAGGGCGTTTTTGCCGAGGGAAACCTCGCCCATATCGGTGGAGGGTCCGTCTGCGATTACCTGGCGCTCCGCGATCTTTTGGCCCATGGAAACCACCGGGCGCTGGTTGATGCAGGTGCCCTGGTTGGAGCGCATGAACTTGATGAGGTGGTATTTATCCACCTCGCCGGTATCCTGGGTGATTTCGATGCGGTCGGCGGAGACATAGGTAACGGTGCCGGCGTGCTTCGCCACGCGGGCGGCGCCCGAGTCCACAGCTGCCTTGTATTCCATACCCGTGCCGACGATGGGCGCTTCCGTTTTCAGCAGCGGCACAGCCTGCCTCTGCATGTTGGAGCCCATCAGGGCGCGGTTGGCGTCGTCGTTTTCGAGGAAGGGGATCATTGCCGTTGCAACGGAAACGACCATCTTCGGGGAAACGTCCATGAAATCGGCCATTTCCCGCTCGACTTCGAGAAACTCGTCGCGGTAACGGGCATTGACCTTGGCATGCTGGAAACGTCCGCTTTCATCCAGCGGTTCGTTTGCCTGGGCGACGATGTAGGAGTCCTCCACATCGGCAGTCATGTAAACGACCTCGTCGGTCACCACGCCGGTTTCCTTATCCACGCGGCGGAAGGGCGCTTCGATAAAGCCGTATTCGTTGATGCGCGCAAAGGTGGCGAGGTAGGAGATCAGGCCGATGTTCGGGCCTTCCGGCGTCTCGATCGGGCACATGCGGCCATAGTGGGAATAATGAACGTCTCGCACTTCGAACCCGGCGCGGTCTCTGGAAAGGCCACCGGGGCCGAGGGCGGAAAGGCGGCGCTTGTGCGTGAGCTCTGCCAGAGGGTTCGTTTGATCCATGAACTGGGAAAGCGGAGAAGAGCAGAAGAACTCTTTAATGGCCGCCACGACCGGGCGGATATTGATGAGCCCCTGCGGGGTCATTTCGCCCACATCCTGCGCCTGCAGGGTCATGCGCTCGCGGATTACGCGCTCCATGCGGGAAAAGCCGATGCGGAACTGGTTCTGCAGCAGCTCGCCCACCGAGCGGATGCGGCGGTTTCCGAGATGGTCGATATCGTCGGTCACGCCGATATCATAGGAAAGGCCGAGGATATAATTGATGGAAGCGAAAATATCGTCGATCGTGATGTGCTTCGGAATGAGCTCGTCCGCGCGTTCGAGAACGGCGGCGCGGTATTCCTCCTCCGTTTGGCAGGAGTCCATGATCTCGCACAGCACGCGGAAGCTGACCTTCTCATTGATGCCGCAGTCGGAAAAATCATAGGGGAGGAAATCCCCCATATCCACCATGCCGTTGGAAAAGATCTTGAATTCTTTCCCCTCCGCCTCAAGGTAGGCTTCGGAAACGCCCGCGGCGCTGATGGCCTGTGCCTTCTCGATGGTGAGCTTTTCACCGGCATCTGCCAAAAGCTCGCCCGTGCGCGGGTCGGCGATGGGCTGCGCAAGCTTCTGGCCCGCGAGGCGGCCGGCGATATCCAGTTTTTTATTGTATTTATAGCGGCCCACGCGGGAAAGGTCGTACCGGCGGGCATCGAAAAACAGGCCCTCAATGTGGGAGAGAGCGCCGTCCACCGTGAAGGGCTCGCCCGGGCGGAGCTTTTTATAAACCTCTAAGAGAGCTTCTTCCTTGTTTTTGGTGGCGTCCTTTTCGAGCGTGGCGAGGACGCGTTCATCCTCCCCGAAGAGCTGCTTGATCTGCGTATCGGTTTCCACGCCGAGCGCACGGACGAAGGTAGTGATCGGGAGCTTGCGGTTTTTATCGATGCGGACGTAGATGACGTCGTTCGCATCGGTTTCATATTCGAGCCATGCGCCCCGGTTGGGGATCACGGTCGTACTGAAGAGCTTTTTGCCGGTTTTGTCGATCGCCATATCGTAATACACGCCGGGGGAGCGGACCAGCTGGGAAACGATCACGCGTTCCGCGCCGTTGATTACGAAGGTGCCGGTTTCGGTCATCAGGGGGAAGTCTCCCATGTAGACTTCGGACTCCTTGATTTCGCCCGTCTCGTTATTGAGCAGACGAACCTTCACGCGAAGAGGGGCGGCATAGGTGGTGTCCCGTTCCTTGCATTCCTCCACGGTGTATTTGGTGGTGTCGTCCAGCCTGTAATCGATAAAGCTGAGGACCAAGTTTCCGGAATAGTCGCTGATATCGGCAACGTCCCGGAATACCTCTTTCAGGCCTTCCTCCAGGAACCACTGGTATGAGTTTTTCTGAATCTCGATGAGATTCGGCATTTCCAAAACCTCGTTGATCTTGGAAAAGCTCATACGCTCCACCGTACCGAATTTTACCGGTTTTACATTCACCATAGGCGCTGATCACTCCAATCATCTATTTGCGGCCGCCGGGCGGCCCTGCGTCGTGACGCTTTCGCTCGCTAAATTGTGGATTTTGTCTTGCAAAGGCACAAAATATGTGCTATCATGCAAACAGAGGTTCTGTAAGAAGGGGTATAAAAATCCATTATTACAGATACACTAATCCAGTCTACCATGGTTGTCCGAGATTGTCAATGATAAAGCTGCGTATTTTTTGAATACGCGGCTTTTTTCTTTTTCTTCGGCCGGCGGGCGCCCTTCTTCCCCTTTGTTTTTGCCGCCCCGCCTTCTAATATGGTTGAAATGGCAGCGGGCGGTATGCTATAATTTTGGGGCAGATTGCTGAGGCGATCTGCGAGAAATTTCAGCGTCCGCCCGCGGCGGGCGGATGCGCAAAAAACAGGAGTCCAACTACTGTTTTTTAGAAAATATTATAATGAGGGAAGGGTCTTCTTCCATGTCGCTGAAAAATGCGGAAACGGTAGTCCTCAAAATCGGCACGTCCAGCCTCACCTATGAGAACGGGCGCATCAACCTGCGCAAAATGAGCCGCCTCGTGAAGGTTGCGGCGGATATCGCCAATTCCGGCCGGAAGGTGGTTTTGGTTTCGTCCGGCTCGGTGGGCGTGGGCGCCGGCAAGCTCGGCATCCCCACCCCAGGCACCATCAAGGTGAAGCAGGCGGCCGCGGCGGTCGGCCAGTGCGAGCTGATGTTCATGTATGATAAAATGTTTTCCGAATACAGCCACACTGTAGCCCAGGTCCTTCTCACCCGCACCATCATCGAAAAAGAAGACCGCATGCAGAACGTAATCAACACCTTTCATATGCTAACCGATATGGGCGTAATCCCCATTGTGAATGAAAACGACACTGTGGCGGTCGATGAGCTCGAATTCGGTGATAACGATACCCTCTCCGCCATCGTATCGGTTCTCGTGCAGGCGGACGCGCTGATTATTTTAACGGATATCGACGGCCTGTATGACAGCGACCCGAGAAAAAACCCGTATGCAAAGCTCATCCCGGAGGTAGACGCCATCACGCCGGAAATCGAGGCGCTCGCCGGAGGAAGCGGTTCCCCCCGCGGCACCGGCGGTATGGTGACCAAGCTTTCCGCCGCAAAGATAGCCACCGGCGCAGGCGTGGAAATGGCGATCATCCGCGGGGACGCCCCCGAGCTGATTTATGATCTGCTGGAGGGCAAGAGCGTCGGTACCGTATTCCATGCGAAAGGGGCAGATGAAACATGACTGTTTTGGAACAGATGGGGAAAAACGCAAAGGAAGCGGCGCGCGTGCTCGCCGCAGCGGGCAGCAGCGTAAAAAATGACGCCCTCCGCGCCATCGCCGCGGCCCTCGAAGAAAATATGGCGGAGATCCTCGCCGCCAACGCGGACGATGTGGAAGCCGCGAAAGCAAACGGCACTCCTGCCGCCATGCTCGACCGGCTCGCCCTCACGGAAGAACGCATCCGCGGCATGGCGGACGGCGTGCGCGAGGTCGCCTCGTTCCGCGATCCGGTGGGCAGGGTGCTGCACGGCGAAACGCTCCCGAATGGGCTGAAAATCATGAAGGTGAGCGTGCCGCTCGGGGTGATCGGCATCATTTATGAAGGCCGCCCCAACGTGACCTCAGACGCCGCGGCGCTGTGCCTCAAGGCCGGCAACGCGGTGATCCTGCGCGGGGGAAAGGAAGCCATCCGTTCGAACCGCGCCATTTCGGGCGTGATGCGCCGGGCGGCTGCTTCCGCCGGCCTTCCGGAGGACTGCATCCAGCTCGTGCAGGATACCTCCCGCGCTTCCGCCAC
Organism: uncultured Clostridia bacterium; assembly: GCA_958436475.1. Lineage (GTDB taxonomy): Bacteria > Bacillota > Clostridia > Oscillospirales > Acutalibacteraceae > CAUBKG01. Next base: position 3,522 of record CAUBKG010000048.1, on the reverse strand, counting down.
CGAGCTCATGCAGCTCACCGGGTATCTCGACGTTCTCATTCCCCGCGGCGGCGCGGGGCTCATCCGGGCGGTCGTGGAAAACGCCAAGGTGCCGGTGATCGAAACGGGCGTGGGCAACTGCCATGTGTATGTGGATCGGGACGCAGACGTTGCCATGGCTGCCAATATCATTTTCAACGCCAAAACCTCCCGCCCCTCCGTCTGCAACGCGATCGAAACGGTCCTCGTGCATGCGGACATTGCAAAGGAAGCGCTGCCCGCCATGGCGGCGCGCCTCCGTGAAAAAAACGTGGAGCTGCGCGGCTGTGAAAAAACACGGGCCATTCTGGGCGAAACGGTCCTCCCCGCTACCGAGGAGGATTATCAAACGGAATTCCTTGATTACATCCTCGCCGTGCGCGTGGTAGATTCGATGGACGAAGCCCTCCGCCACATCGCGCAGTACAGCAGCGGCCACAGCGAATGCATCGTCACCGAAAGCTACGCCGCCTCCGAGCGATTCCTCCGGGAGGTGGATTCCGCGGCGGTTTATGTGAACGCCTCCACACGCTTTACAGACGGCGGCGAATTCGGCCTGGGCTGCGAAATCGGCATTTCCACGCAGAAGCTCCACGCAAGAGGCCCGATGGGCCTTTCCGAGCTCACCTCCGTAAAATATACGATCTACGGCAGCGGCCAGATCCGCTGACCGGAAAAGCCAGGAAGGAGAAACGCATATGAGCGCAGCAAAAGCGCGCGGCAGCCAGACGGCCACCCGCGTGATGGGCGTTATTATCCTGATCTTTGCTCTGATCGGCTTTGTTACCGTGGTGGTGCTGGCCGGAAAAGGCATTGCCCTCCTCTTCGATAATTCGGAGGAGCGGCGGCGGTATGGGAACCAGATTTCCTCCCTTGTGATGCTCGATCCCATGCCCTTCGACGATGTTTCTAAAATCCAGCAGGAAGTGGCGGCGGAAGCGTGCATCATGGAAATCGCAAAAAACAACAGCGGCGAGGAAACCTATGAATACGATACCGAGGGCCGCATGCTCGTGCCGGTTTCCGAGATCCAGGCACAGGCGGAAAAGATGTTCGGTCCGGATGTAACACTCGATCTCACCGCCCTGGATTACGACGGCAGCCCTTACCGGTACAACGGCGAGGAAGACAGCGTCCATGTCCCCATCACAGGCTATACCTACCTTTACTACCCGAGGGTGGAAAGCATCCGGCACAGCGACGGGGTCACCACCCTGCACGTAGCCTATATGCCCACGAGCGTTTCCGCCGACCCAGCCGAAGTCCAGCCCGAAAAGTATATGGATTATGTGCTGGAGGGCGAAAAGGGGAGCGAAATCATCACCGCCGTGAAACTGGCCGAATAAACAAAACATGCCGCCGGCTAAAGCCAGCCTCTGCAAAGCAGCCGGCTCCAAGGCCGGGGCCGGATGAGGAAACCTTTCTTTTTTGGCTTGCACGAAATAGTAAGGAAGCCCGCGGCAGTAGAAATCTGCCACGGGCTTCTTGTGTTTTTTTACCTTCAAAAACAGGATAAAATCTGTTTTTCACCGTGGAAGGTGCTGTTTTCGATGCAATGCAAGGAAGTTTTCCGCTGGCACCCTTTGTGGTTGCCAAGGAAAAATGACGCGGCAGTGCGCGAAAAAAGCTCTTCCAACGGAAAAGTTTCCTTATCTGGAGCCGGCTAATGGGGCCGGCTGCTTTTTATGCCTTTATCCCAGCCGGACGGGAACGCCCCGCCCCGAAAGATACTCCTTTAACGCCGGGATGGACAGCTCTTTGAAATGGAAAAGGGAAGCTGCCAGCGCCGCGTCCGCCTGGCCGGCCGTCAGCGCGTCGTAAAAATGCTCCGGGGTTCCGGCGCCGCCCGAGGCAATGACCGGGATGCCCACCGCTTTAGCTACCGCTCGGGTAAGCTCCAGATCGTAGCCGGATTTCTGCCCGTCGCAGTCCATGCTGGTGAGGAGGATTTCCCCCGCACCCCGCCGTTCCGCCTCGCGCGCCCAGCCGACCGCATCGATCCCCGTACCGATGCGCCCGCCGTTCAAGTACACCTCGAAGCCGCCGCCCTGCGTACGCTTCGCATCGATGGCCACCACCACGCACTGGCTGCCGAACTTTTCCGCCGCGCGGCTGATGAGGCCCGGGTCCCGCACCGCCGCAGAATTGACCGATATTTTATCCGCCCCGGCGCGCAGGAGGGCCGTGAAATCCTCCACGCTTCGAATGCCGCCGCCTACGGTGAAGGGGATAAAAATGGAGGAGGCCACCCGTTCCACCATATCGATCATCGTGCCGCGCGCCTCATGCGTGGCGGTGATATCGAGGAACACGAGCTCATCCGCCTGCTCGCGGTCGTACGCCTTGGCGCATTCCACCGGATCTCCGGCGTCCACCAAATTCACGAAGCTGACTCCCTTGACGACCCTGCCGTCCTTCACATCCAGGCAGGGGATGATCCGTTTTGCAAACATGTTACTGCTCCTCCCCGCCGTTCAAAAAATTCGTGAGAATTTTAAGGCCCGCCGCGCCGCTCTTTTCCGGATGGAACTGGGTGGCGGCAATGTTTTCCCACTGCACGGCAGCGTCGATCGGCACGCCGTATTCCGTCCGCGCCGCAACGATTTCGGGCCGGCCGGCTTTTAAGTAATACGAATGCACAAAATATACATAAGGGTTTGGGGGCAGACCATGGAGCAGCCCCGCCTCCGGGTTCACTGAAAGGGAATTCCAGCCGATGTGCGGAACCTTCCTGCCGCCTCCCGCGGGGATCCGCACGATGCGGCCCGGCAGGAGAGACAGCCCGGCGCAGCCCGGCGCTTCCTCGCTCGACTCGAACAGCAGCTGCAGCCCCAGGCAAATTCCGAGGAACGGGCGGCCGGTTTTCAGGAAGGCGGCGATCGCTTGCTCCATATGGAGCTCCCTCAGCATCCGCATGGCGTCGCGGAACGCGCCCACGCCCGGCAGGATCACCCGGTCGGCCTGAAGGAGCTTTTCCGGATCGTTCGTCAGTTCACAGGTCTGCCCCAAAAACCGGACTGCCTTTGCAACGCTTTCGGTATTCCCCGCGCCGTAATCAATAATGGTTACCATTCTGTTTCCTCCGCTGTTCGCCCAAAATACACCCTCTTGGCAAGAGGGTGTTTTTTATAAAAATCGTCCATGCTGCCCGCCGTATGGGCAACAGACATAAAATTTCAGCACGCGGCCTCGAAGAGCCGCAGCGCTAAAAAAGCCGCTAAAAGAATTCGCCGGAAAACAGCCGCCTATTCGCGGCTGTTTTTATTTTTCTAAAAAAACCTATGAATCATTTTACCATTTTTCAAATATTTACGCAAGCGAATCTCCCGCCGTAATGAATATTCAAACTGCGCGGAGCGCAAGCTAAAACCGGCGGCGATTTCACAGAAAATCCGCCGATTTCAAATTATAAAAAAGGGAGATTCATTTTAATCATGTCTAACAACAAGAATAATCAGAACAACTTCAACATCGACCAGCTCTGCAACGAAAACAACCAGAACC
>CAUBKG010000047.1 GCA_958436475.1 uncultured Clostridia bacterium | reverse complement strand
TCCAGCCTTTCCCCGCTGATATGCTTGGAATCGATCTGCGGCGTTACGCAGCATTTGAGCATATGGGCAATATCCGGGCAGTAATCGGGGAGGGTGATTTCCACGTCGACCGGAAGTTCACCAAACACCTCGAAAACATTCTTGTTTATTGCCAGCGCCTGATGCTTTAAATTGAGTTCCATGTGAGACCTCTCCTTTGTTCCTTTGATAGTTTCTAAACAATACTATTCCGACTTTGTCCTATATATGCAAAAAACCGGCTGTATACCAGCCGGTTTTCCGATTTTTTCCGGGAGCGTATACCCCCGGCGCCGCAGGCCTGTTTCCTCTGCGGATTTCTCTATTTATTTTCAATGGAAAGCGCTTTCCGAAGCGTAGGCCGGCGGGAAGCCGGTATGTACGCCTTTATCCGTCTTTTCGAATACCAAACAGCAACCGCAGCAGCCCGCTTACGAGCTTAGGACTTCTGACTACAACTACCTTCATAACAGCCACCTTTTCTCCGGCGGCCCATCGGTTCTGCCGGGCGTCCCGCATGCCGCCGGACATGCCGAACATCCGCGCGCCGCCTGATTGGTTAGAGCTCCGCCCCGGTCAGTGCCGGCAGGAGAATATTCCCATCAGGATCAGCGCGATTGCAAGCAGTGTCACCAAAACATGCGGGGGGCAAAAGCAATAAAAAAGCAGCCCCAGCGCAAACGCTATACCGATGGCGCCTGATTTGTTCCGTCGCCTGCTCATGCACATATCCTCCCTTTCCTGGATTTGACACGGTGCGGTCTATTACCAGTATACGGGAGGCAGCTTTAAAATGTGCTAACCCCGGGAAAGAATTATGAGCAGGGGCCCGCGTTCCACATGGACGGATACCTCTTCCCTCAAAAATTCATTGCTGACGCCCAGCGGAAAGGTACTGCGCAGGCGCGCATTTACTAGGGGATAACGCGCGCCCCCGAGAGTGACGCCGAGCGCCTCCCGTTCATAGGCGAAAAGGGAGAAATAGCGATACCGGCCCTTTTTCAGCACGGCTTTTCCCTCTTTTAAGATAAACGCTTCATTCCCTTCATCCAGCAGACGGGCGGAAAAGCCCTGCTCGGAAAGATGCCATAAAAGCGAAAGGTTCGCTATGGTGTGGTCGAGACGGCCTCCCGTCGCGCCCAGCAGCAGAAAATCGGTGCAGCCGCGCCGGAGCCCCTCCTCCGCGGCAAAAAAAGCATCAGTCACATCCTTTTCCGCGGGCAGGCGTATCACCTCGCAGGGCGCATTCTCCGGAACCGAGCCGGAATCGAAATCGCCCACGATCAGATCGGGCTTCAGGCGGAGTTTTGAAAGATGGCGCTGGCCGCCGTCTGCGCAGATAACGAAACAGTCCTCGGAGTAATCCTCCGGGACTGCCGTATTGCCGATATCCGAAGCGCAAAGAATCAGGCATCGCTTCATTTTAATTCCCATTCCTTGATTTTTTTAGCTTCCTCATACATGGAGACATAGCTTTCGTGCCGGGAGGGCTCAATGCTTCCTTCCCGCAGGGCTTCCAGCACTGCACAGCCCTTTTCCTTAGTATGCGAGCAGGAGGTGAAGCGGCAGCAGCCGGTATATTCCCCGAATTCGGGAAAACAGCCGGCCAGCTCATCCTTGCGGATCAGCTCCAATCGGTCAAAATCCAAAAGGGAAAAACCAGGCGTATCCGCCACGAGGGTATTTTCATCCAGCCGGAAAAGCTCCACTTGCCGGGTGGTGTGGCGGCCGCGGCCCAGCTTTTCGCTGACCTCCCCTGTTTTGAGGTCCATTTCGGGAAACAGCCGGTTTAAAAGGCTCGATTTCCCCACACCGGTATTGCCGGTAAACACGCTCAATTTTCCCGAAAGCAGCGGGCGTATCTCCTCCACGCCCTCCCCCGTTTCACAGGAGATGGAAAACACGGGATATCCGGCACGGCGGTAGATGCCGCAGTATTCTTCCACGTCTTTCAAATCCGATTTATTGAATACCAGCACGCAGGAAATCCCCTTGTGCGCGGCGATGGCGGTGATCTGGTCCAGCACCCGGGTGTTAGGGGTGGGGCAAACCGAAGCGGAAAGCAGAATCAGCTGGTCGGCGTTTGCAACCGGAGGGCGGATCAACTCGTTTTTCCGGGGCAATATCCCGGTGATATACCCCTTTTGATTCGGAAGCACATCGAATGTGACGATATCTCCTGCCAGCGGCGTCTTCTTTTCTTTTCGGAACACACCGCTCGCCTTGCATTCATAAACCGTGTTTCCGCATTCCGTATAGAAGAAACCGGAAATCGCCTTGAGAAGTCTCCCTTCCATAAAAGCCCTTATCCCTCCTCATCGGGAGCGCTCGTGGTAGGCTCCTCGGCATGAGTGGTAGGCTGGGTGGTGGAGATTTCTTTTTTCGGGAGCGGGTTCGTTTTCACATCCGAATAGCTGTTGTTTTCCAGATCGAACGTAAAGGTCATATACATGAAGTCGTTCAGGCCGTCTCCATTGAAAATGACGTTGATTTTGCTCGTGCCACTTCCTTTGATATCGATATTCAGCTTTTTCTTATCCTTCAGGCGGACGTTTTCCTTATAAATATTCACGCCGTCCTGCTCCACGCTTACGGTTACCACGCGGTTTTCATCCGGCAGCGGGATGTTGAGGGTTCTCGTCTGGCTCGGCCTGTTGCCGCTGCTCACCGTCAGGGAAACGGCAGTCTTTCCCGCCACACGGTCTCCGGCGGCGACTGTCTGGGCAAGCACCACGCCCTCGGGCTTATCGCTGTCCTGATGGGTGATTTCGCCCATAGCAAGGCCGCACTCGAGAATCCTTCTTCTGGCGTCTTCCGAGGAAAGATTCACCACGCTCGGGACGTAGGAGGTCTGCCCGGCAGGTCCGCGGCTCACGACCAGTACGACCGACTGCCCCGCGGCGATATCCTCCGTGACGGACGGACGGGAGGTGATGATATAGTCCTTTGTGACGTGATCGTCGTATTTATAAAGCTGCTTTACCTTGAGGCCCATGCCCTGCAGCATGGAAACAGCCGTATCCACCCGTTCGTTGACGATATCGGGCATAACCACCTTTTCCGCGCCGAGGCTCACCATGATTTCAATGGGCTTGTTGGATTTCATCGGGCGCCCGGGAGAGGGCGCCTGGTCGAAAATCAGGCCCGCTTCGTATTCCGAATTGTATGCCGTGGTTTTGCTGACAATGGAATACTGGGAATACTCGGGGTCGTTGATGATATCGTTATAGCTTTTGCCGATGAGATCGGGGGCGGTGGTATCGTAATTCCCCGTTTGGCCGAAGCCAACCTTAATGACCATGAAAATCACAAAAATGGCAGCCACCACGATAACTGCGCCCGCGATGCCGGAAAGGATGGGAATGATGTTGGTTTTTTTCGGCTCTTCCTCCTCTTCCTGTTCCGCCGCAAGCTTGGCCTTCACGCTCGGAACATATTTGGTCGGCTCATTATCCACAAAATAGCGGTAATTGAACCGGATATCCGGATCGTTCCGAAAGGCTTCGATATCCGAAAGCATTTCCGAAGCAGACTGATACCGCTGGCTCGGTTCCTTCTGCATGGCCTTCATGGTGATCTGCTCGAGGCCGTCCGGCACGGAAGGGTTCATCTGCTTGAGTGAAGCGGGATTGGCCTGCACCTGCATGATGGCAACAGAAACCGCGCTGTCCGATTCAAAGGGCAGCTTGCCGCTGAGCATTTCATACAGGATCACGCCCACCGAATACACATCGGTCTTTTCATCGATCTCATCGCCGCGCGCCTGTTCCGGGCTGATATAGTGCACTGAGCCGATGGCCTTTTCCGTCATGGTGCGCTGGCCGCTGCCCGAAAAGCGGGCGATGCCGAAATCCGCCACCTTGATGGTGCCGTCCTGCAGAAGAATAATATTCTGCGGCTTGATATCGCGGTGGATGATACCTTTTTTATGGGCATGCTCGAGCGCCTTCAGTATCTGCACGGTGAAATGCACCGCTTCCTGCCAGCGCAGGGTGCCCTGCTGCTCGATGTATTCCTTGAGCGTGATTCCATCCACATACTCCATTGCGATATATTGGAGCGTATCGCCGAAGCTTACGTCATATACCTTCACGATGTTCGGATGGGAAAGAATCGCGATCGCCTTGGATTCGTTTTTGAAACGGCGGCGGAATTCTTCGTTGGAGGCGAATTCCTCCCTAAGTATTTTTATGGCAACGACCCGGTCGTCGATACTGTCGTAAGCCTTATAGACCATCGCCATGCCGCCCACACCGATCAGCTCGCGGATTTCGTATCTGCCGTCCAGTTTCTTTCCGATATACTTATCCATACTCTTCACCCGTGATTACCTTTCCATGATTACAACCGTAATATTGTCCGCTCCGCCGCATTCCTTTGCAAAGCCGGTCAGGCGGTCCGGATACTGGTAAAACTCGCTGCCTTCCAAGATGCCGGCGAAGCCGCCGCCGTCGATATAATTGGAAAGGCCGTCTGTGCAGATGAGAAGAAGATCGCCGGAATGGAAATCCACCCGGTAATAATCCACGAGGATCTCCTCCTGCACCCCGAGCGCTCTCGTAATGATATGCTTCTTCGGATGGTCTCTTGCCTCTTCCGGAGTAATTTCCCCGTTCTCCACCATTCTTTGGACGATGGAATGGTCTCTCGTGAGCTGCGTCGTTTCGCTCCCGGAGATGAGATAGGCGCGGCTGTCTCCCACGTGGGCCAGATGGATCGTATCCCCTTCCGCCACCGCGGCGACGACCGTAGTCCCCATTCCACGGAGCGCAGGGTCTGAGCCTGCCTGATCGAAAATATTCAGGTTTGCATTCTGAATCGCTTTCATCAGAATATCGCGGATTTCCCCTTTGCCCTCGCGAAATTCCGCCGTCAGCTGTTCGGATATCACGTTAACGGCCAGCGTGCTGGCAACGTTGCCTCCGTTGTAGCCGCCCATACCGTCGCACACGACCGCCCAGGCCGCTCCATCGGGCAGCTCGCCCACCGCGTAAGCGTCCTGATTGGTTTCGCGCACCAGGCCTTTATCCGTTTTGCTGGCAATCCTCATGTAACATTCTACCCCCGTTCCCCGCCTTCTCGCCGAAGCTGGCCGCAGGAAGCGTTAATATCGGAACCCAATGTCCTTCTTATTGTAACATTAATTCCATTCTTTTGCAAAACATTCTGAAAAGAACGCAGGCGTTCCCGCGAGCTCGCTTTCTGCTGCCGCTCTTTGACCGCGTTTACCGGGATCAGATTCACATGGCAGAGCATGCCGCGGAGCCTCTTTGCCAGCTCCTCTGCGTTCTCATCGGAATCGTTTACGCCGTCTATCATCGCGTATTCGAATGAAATGCGACGGCTGGTTTCCTCCGTATAATCCCGGCACGCGCGGAGCAGCTCGTCCACGCCCCATTTTGCATTGACGGGCATGATGCGGGAGCGGATTTCATCGTTCGGCGCATGAAGCGATATGGAAAGCGTGATCTGCGGCTTGCGCGGCTCCCGAAGGAGGCGGTAGATGCCGTCTACCCTGCCGCAGGTAGAAAGGGAAATATTGCGCGCGCCGATGTTCAGGCCTTCTTCGTTCCCCACGAGCTCCAGAAATCGGAGGACCTGTTCGTAATTATCGAACGGCTCGCCGATCCCCATTAAAACAACGTGGGAAATGCGCGCGCCGCAGTCCTTCGCCGCCGTTTGGATTTGGGAAAGCATCTCAGAGGCGGTGAGGTTGCGCACCAGCCCGTTCAGCGTGGAGGCGCAGAACCGGCAGCCCATCCGGCAGCCCGCCTGGGTGGAAATGCAGATGCTCCGCCCATAATGGTACTGCATGACCACCGATTCGATCAGCTCCCCGTCATGCAGCCGATACAGGTATTTTACCGTACCATCCAGAGAGGATACAAGCTTTTTTTCTATTTTGCATCCGGCAATATCGTATTTTTCTTGGAGCTCCGCCCGCAGGGCCGCCGGAAGATTGCTCATATCGCCGAAGGTTTCCGCACCCGACTGAAGCCAGCGGAAGATCTGCTTCCCCCGAAAGCGCGGGAGCGAAAGCTTCTGCATTTCGGCTTCCAGCTCCGGCAGGGTCATGGATTTGATATCGAGCTTGTCCATGGCTACACCTGCTTTCTTTCCAGCACGGCGATAAAAAAGCCGTCTGTTCCATCTTTCTGGGGCATGAGGGTTATCATGGCTTCGCCGCCTCCGCGGGGAAAATCCGCCGGGAGGGACCCGAAAGAAAATTCCCTGTGTTCCCGAAGAAAACGTTCCGCCTGCCGTTCGTTTTCCGCCGGATTCAGCGTGCAGGTGGAATAAACGAGCCGCCCGCCCGGCTTTACATACCGGGAGGCGTTTTCAAGGATTCGATACTGCAGGGCGATCAAATCCGCATTGGAAGAAAAATCACGGTATTTAATCTCCGGCTTTTTGCGGATCACCCCAAGGCCGCTGCATGGAGCGTCGCACAGCACACGGTCATAAGACTCAAAATCCTCGTGATACCGGGAAGCGTCGGAAACGCCGGCTCGGATGATGGAAAGACCCAGGCGCTCTGCACCCCTGCGGATGAGCTCCGCCTTCTGAGGATATAAATCGAGTGCATCTATAATGCCTTTGTTTTTCATCTCCTGCGCACAGGTAAACGCTTTGCCGCCCGGCGCGGAGCAAATATCCAGCACCTGTTCCCCCGGGTCCGCCAGAAGCGCATGCACACAGAGCTGGGAGGAAGCGTCCTGCACGGTGAAGAGTCCCGTTTGATATTCCGGCATTCGTTCGATGCCGCGGAGATTTTCCACTTCGAGCGCCGCAGGCAGGCCCGGCACCGGCCTCACCGTATACCCCTTTTCCTCCAGCGTTTCCCGCAGTTCCTCCGGAGAAACCCGGAGCGTGTTCACCCGGATCACCGGAGCCGGAGAGGTCACGGTAGAGGCAAGCAGAGCTTCAGCATCGGCCGGATAAGCGCTCTGCCACAGCTCCACGAGCCACCGCGGGCAGGAATAGCGGATGCTCCGGCGCTCCGTTTCCTCTTTGATTGGTTCAAGCAGGCGTTCCAGCGGAAGCGCCCTCTGCACGGAACGGAGCACGCCGTTCACGAAGCCGGAGGCCGAACGGCATCCGCTTTGCTGCACGAGCTTCACCGATTCATTCACCGCCGCAGAGGGCGGTATCTTATCGAGGAAAATCAGCTGATAAAGCCCCAGCCGCAGCGCACCGCGCACAGGGGGCTCCAGCTTTCGGAGCGTGCGGCTCGAAAAGCGCGCGATCAAATGATCGAGCGTGATACGCCGCTCGAGGACACCGTAAAATAAAGCCGTGCAAAGGGACTTATCGGCTTCAGACAGCTGCGCATCCGAAAGCATTTTCTGCATCACGAGGTTGGAATAGGAATCCTGCTCCTCCATGCGGACGAGCGCCTGCAGCGCGGTTTTTCGTGCGTTTGCCATAAGGCTAATCCCTTCTTCCGTTTCCGAAGAAGCGGAACATATAGTAAAGCAGCACGGCAATGGAGGAGAAGGCGGCGGCCACATAGGTCATAGCAGCGCTTTTCAGCACCTTTTTCGCACCGTCCAGCTCCTGTTCGTTCAGCAGATAGCTGCGTTCGATCGTTTCCAGCGCCCTGCGGCTCGCGTTGAATTCCACCGGCAGGGTGAGCAGATGGAAGAGCGTGGTCAGGGAGAAAAGCCCAACGCCGATGAGAAGGAGCACATTTGCCTGAAAAATCACTCCCGCGAGGATCACGAGATAAGACATCGTAGAGCCGATATTGCACAGCGGCACGAACGCGTTTCGGATGCGGATGGGCGCATAACCCGCGGCATACTGGGCCGCGTGCCCTGCTTCATGCGCGGCAATGCCCACCGCCGCTACGGAATCCCCATGGTAGATTTCTTTCGACAGCCGGATAACGTTCTGCCTCGGATCGTAGTGGTCGCTAAGGGGCCCGCCGGAAGAAAGCTCCACGCGCGTGTTGTACGCGCCCGCCGCCCGGCAGACCGCTTCAGCCGCTTCCCGCCCGGTCATTCTCCGCATGTTGGGGACCGCTGAATATTTATGATAGCTGCCCTTTACCCACCCCTGCGCCAGCATCGAAAGGATGAGCGCGGGCAGGACGAACAGCAGGTACATCGGATCAAATCCATAATAACCATAATAAGGCATACAAGAGGTTCTCCTTTCTCAACTGCCGAGCATTACCGGCTCTGTGACCGGATGGCCGCAGAGGAACTGCGCCTGTGTGAGCCGTTTTCCTCCCTGGAGCTGCACTTCGAGCAGCTCGAGCGCCGTGTTTTTCCCGCAGCTTACGATCATCCGTTTGCCCGGCAGCAAGGTCCCCGCCGGCGCGGGAACGCCCTCGCAGGGCTTTGCGCGGGTAATCTTCATCGGCTGCCCGCGATACAGGGTGGAGGCTACCGGCCAGGGCTGGAGCCCACGGACCTGGCGGCTGATCTCCTCCGCCGGCCTGGACCAGTCGATCGGCGCCATATCTTTTGTAATCATGGAAGCATAGGTAGCGCAGTCTTCGTCCTGCGGCCGAGGGTGGACAGTGCCGCTTTCGATGCCGTCCAACGTATCGAGCAGGAGCCGGGCTCCAAGCTCGCTCAGCTTTTCAAAGAGCGTAACGGTTGTGTCTTCCTCCGAGACCGGAAGCTGCGCCTGCAGGAGCATATCGCCTGTATCGAGCCCCTCGGCCATCTGCATGGTCGTGACCCCGGTAACGGGATCTCCGTTCAGCACCGCCCGGTGGATGGGGGCGGCCCCTCGGTATTTCGGCAGCAGAGACGCATGGATGTTGATGCATCCGAAGCGCGGCAGGGTGAGAATCTCCTTCGGCAAAATTTTTCCATAGGCTGCTACCACAATGACCTCCGGCCGGATTTTCTCCAGAATGGAAAGGGCGCTTCCATCCCGAAGGGTGCCCGGCTGGTATACGGGGATTCCCTCTTCCAGCGCGCACTGCTTGACCGGCGGCGCCACGAGCTGATGCCCGCGCCCCTTTGGCTTATCCTGCTGGGTAAATACAGCCGCCACCTCGTGGCGGCTCATCAGCGCCCGCAGGGCCAAAACGGCAAAATCCGGCGTTCCCATAAAAACTGTTTTCATCGTTTCCTCCGAAAGCTTTTATTTGATATCTACCATTTCCACGGCACGGTCGAGGAAGAGGATGCCGTCCAGATGGTCGATCTCATGGCAGAAGGCGCGCGCCTTGAGCCCCTCCCCTTCTACGGTGAACTTTTTGCCGCTGCGGTCGTACGCTTCCACCTTCACCCACATCGGGCGCAGCGTATAGCCGTTTTTGCCCGGGCAGGAGAGGCAGCCCTCCAGCTCCCTCTGCTCGCCCCTTCTCTCGGTGATGACCGGATTCACGAGCTCAATGAGCCCGTCTCCCACATCGACGATGCACACGCGCTTGAGCACGCCGACCTGCGGTGCGGCAAGGCCCACGCCGTCGGCAAAAACGAGCGTTTCCTTCATATCGTCCAAAAGCTGGGAGAGACGCTCGTTAAAAGCGGTAACTTCGCGGCACTTTTTTCGCAGCGCGTCTTCCCCCTGTTTTAAAATATTGCGGATAGCCATAAGGCAAAACTCCTTTTCTTCTATAGATTCAATCAGAAATCGGGATTCACATCAGCGAATATTTTGATCTTCCGGTTCTGAGGCTCGGCCGCAAACCGGGCGAGCAGCCCGCCGAAAAAAGTGCGGAATGCGGCGCTGCCGCGGGCCTTTACCGTTAATTCATACCGGAAGCGGTTGTTTACCTTTACGATCTGGGAGGGCGACGGCCCCAAAAGAATCACCTTGCATTTTTCCGGCTCCTGTTCCGCCGCCTTTCGCAGCGCTTGGAAGAAACGCAGAGCCCCGTTTTTGGCCTCTTCCTCCTGCTCCGCCGAAACGCTCACCACAAACAGATCGCAGAAGGGCGGAAACACCATCAGCCGGCGGGCCTTGATTTCAAAATCATAAAACGCAGGGTAATCCTGTCGGGCGGCAAGCCCGATCACGGGATTATCCGGAAAAGAGGTCTGAATAATGGCCCGTCCGGGAGCTGTTCCTCTTCCCGACCGGCCGCACACCTGCGTCAGCAGGGAAAACGACCGCTCATATCCACGGTAGTCTTCGGAGAAAAGGCCGCTGTCGGTATTGAGCACGCCAACGAGCGTGACGTTCGGAAAATCGAGACCTTTCGCGACCATCTGGGTGCCGATGAGGATATCGTATTCCCCCCGGCCGAACGCCTCAAACTTTTTTTCATGGGCATATCGCGAAAGCGTGGTATCCGCATCCATGCGCAGGATCCGCGCTTCCGGCAGGAGGCTTCCCAGCTCTTCCTCCACCTTTTGCGTGCCCACCCCGCTGTATTTCACCATGCTGCTGCCGCATTCGGGGCATTTTCTATACTGCGGAACGGAATACCCGCAGTAGTGGCACATCACGCGGCGGTTGGCGGAATGATAGGTGAGGGAAACGCTGCAGTTCGGGCAGGTCAGCACCGTTTGGCAGGCGGCGCACTTGATGAAGGTATGGTATCCCCTCCGGTTGATGAGCAGGATCGACTGGCGCCCCTCCTCCTTATTATGCCGCAGGCTTTCGAGAAGTAACCGGCTGATATCGGAGGGATTGCCCTCCCGCAGCTCTTTCTGCATATCCACGGTCACCACTTCGGGCAGCTCGTTTTGCGAAAAACGCTTTTCAAGGGTGTATAGCTGATACGCCCCGCTTTTCGCGCGGCTGTAGGTAGAGATGGTGGGCGTTGCCGAAGCGAGCACCAGCAGCGCGTGATGATAAGAGCTGCGGAACCGGGCAACGTCTCTCGCGTGATACCGCGGAGAGGCTTCCGAATGATAGGTGGATTCCTGCTCCTCATCCATAATGACGAGGCCTAAATGATCGAAGGGGGCGAACACGGCGGAACGGGTTCCCACCGCAATCATGGCTTCCCCGTTTTTCACGCGCTTCCATTCATCCAGTCTCTGCCCCATGGACAGGCGGCTGTGGAATACGGCCACGCGGCTGCCGTAACGGGAATGGAAGAGGGAAAGCGTTTGCGGCGTGAGGGAAATTTCCGGCACCATCACGATGACGCCCCGGTTTTCTTCCAGCACCCGGTCGATCAGGTTCAGATACACCTGCGTTTTCCCGCTTCCCGTAACGCCGTACAGAAGCGCCGTGCCCGGCTGCTCCCGCCGGTACTGTGCAAGCAAGCCTTCATAGGCCCTTTGCTGCTCTTCGTTCAGCTTTTTCGAACGGTCGTCGGTGACCACGGCGCGGTCGCGGTAAGGATTGCGGTAGGTTTCCTCCATGAAAGCGGAAAGTACGCCTTTTTTGATCAAATTGGCGACGACTGCTTCCGAAACGCCGGTAAAATACCGGACCTCCCGCACGGAAGCCGCTCCCTCCGTTTCCAAAAGCTCCAGCACAGCCTTTTGCTGGCGGGTGGCTTTTTCCCTGGAAAACCCGGCGGGCGGCTGCGGGGTGAGGCTCACCATGCGGATTTCCGCATCCTGCACCCGTCGGCGCGCGTCTTCGAACTTCCGGACGGCGCCCATCTCCACGAGTTCGTCCAGATCGTTCTGCACGAGCCGCCCCTCCATTTTTTCCGCCAGATCTTCCCGGAGCATGGGCTCGGGCGAAGAGCGCAGGATATGAAAAATCCGCTCCTGCCGTGCAGAAAGCGAGCCTTGCGGCTCTTCGACAGCGCAGTAGCGGGTTGTGATATCCATGCCGGCTCCCGGAGGAAGCATGGCTTTCAGTGCTTCATAATGTGTGCAGAAGGTCTGCGCCTTGATCCATGCGGCCAGCTTCAGCATTTCCCCCGAAAGCAGAGGCTCCTCATCCAAAAGGAGCTCCACCGTCTTCCGGGCAGGGTCCGGCTCTGCTTCATAGATACGGGTTATGATGCCCTGCCTTCTCGCGTTTGCCCTGCCAAAGGGGACGCGCACCCGCATGCCGGGCCGGGCGGACACGGCAAAAAGCTCCGGCAGCAGATAATCGTATGCTTTGTCGAAATGATAGGCGGTCTGCTCCACCGCCACCTCCGCAACCAGGCATTTTTCCACGTTCAGCCCACCTCCAAGCGGGAACAAAATAGGGCAGCGGCCGCGCTGGGCGGCCCTGCGCCTTTAGTTGCTTCTGTGCTCGATGGTGAATTTGCCGTTTGCAATCTCGTTCATGGCGATATTCACAGGCTTTTCGATCAGCGGCTCGTTTTCGCGTTCGGCGATCTCCGCAATTTCCCTTGCCCGTTTTGCCACTGCGATCACGATGGAATAACGGCTTTCTTTGGAATGTAACAGCTTTCCGATGGAAGGATTAAGCATTTGCAAGCACCTCGTTTATATTTTTTATCATATTGCAGCTTTTTTGCTTCTGGCAGTCGATAATTTTCAGCAGCGTACCGGCCGCTTCTTCTAAATCGTCGTTCACGACGATATAGTCGTATTCCCCGGCGCGCGCAATTTCACGCCGCGCGGTCTCGAGGCGTTTCGCCGTCATTTCCTCGGCCTCGGTACGGCGGCCGCGGAGGCGCTGTTCCAGCACCTTCATAGAGGGCGGAAGGATGAAAACGGTAACAGCAGAGGGAAACTTTTTTTTCACCTGCATGGCGCCCTGCACTTCGATATTCAGGAAAACGTCTATCCCCTTCCGCGTCCATTCCTCAATGGGAGCGCGGGGGGTGCCGTAATAGTTGCCGCAGTATTCCGCGTATTCGAGCAGGCCGTTTTCCCGGATCATCTCTTCAAAGCATTCCCGGGAAAGGAACCAATAATCCCGGCCGTCCTTCTCCCTGCCGCGCGGAGGACGGGTGGTGGCGGAAATGGAAAGAGCGATCTCCCTGCGGCTTTCCATCACCTTGGAAATGAGCGTATCCTTTCCGCTGCCGGAGGGTCCGGATATAATAAACAGCTGCGCGGTTTTTTCAGGCTTCATCTTCAAACGCCTCCTCGGGGGCGGAGCCGTCGTCCGGATACTCGTTGAGGCGGTTGGCCACGGTCTCCGACTGAAGATAGGTGAGGATGATATGGTCGCTGTCGGTCACGATGACCGCGCGGGTGCGGCGGCCGTGGGTCGCGTCGATCAGCGTGCCGCGCTCACGAGCGTCCTGAATGATGCGCTTGATGGGCGCAGATTCCGGGCTGACGATCGCAACCAGACGGCTGGCGGAAACCATGTTTCCGAATCCAATGTTAATCAGCTTCATAAAGCAAGCTCCATTTCTCCGGGCAGGGCCGGAAGATAAATCTTGAATTTATTCTATGTTCTGAATCTGCTCGCGGATTTTTTCAATTTCGGATTTGATATCCACCACCGTACGGGTAATTTCCAGGTTCTGCGATTTCGAGCCGATAGTGTTCGCTTCCCGGTTCATTTCCTGCACGAGGAAATCCAGCTTGCGGCCCACCGCGCCGTCCGACCGGATGAGCTCGCACAGCTGGGAAATATGGCTCCGCAGGCGGACGGTTTCCTCCGCCACCGCGGTTTTATCGGCAAAAATGGCGGCCTCGGTCACGATTCGCTGTTCGTCGATATTCGCGTCCCCCAAAATTTCCATCAGGCGGGCTTTCAGGCGGTCGTTGTATTCCCTCACAAGAGCTTCGCTGCCGCTCTCCACATGTTCCACCATGTGAAAGATGTTTTCCGCTTTTTCGAGAACGTCGGTCTGCAGGCGCTCCCCTTCGTATTCCCGCATGGCAAGAAACGCATCCACCGCCCCTTCCAATACGGGCATAAAATCCGCAAGGAGCTTTTCTTCATCCTCCGGGGTTTTGATCACCGTTAAAACATCGGGAAAACGGGTGAGCAGCCCGAGCGAAACCTCATTTTTCAGGCCAAACTCTTCCGAAAGTTCCTGCATAGCGGCCATATAGCCCGCCGCAAGGCCGCGGTTCACCTGAACCACGGTGCCCGGCGTGCTGATGGTGTTGATGGTTACAAACACATCCACCTTGCCGCGTGAGACCCTGCCCTGCACATAAGCCTTGATCTTATCTTCCAAAAAAGCATATACGCGCGGAATGCGGGAGGAAAATTCGAAAAAGCGGTGATTCACCGAACGGATTTCGACCTGGATGGTCTTATCCTCATAGGCCTGCTCGCACCGGCCGTAGCCGGTCATACTTCTTATCATGACAAGACCTCACAAACTATTATTTCATAATATTTTACCAAACAAGCAGGGCTATTGTCAACAAATCCGCCCTAATTTATATCCGCCTGCCGAGGATATCCCGCTGCTCCCGGTAATAAGCGCCGAATCGGCCCTCGTCCAACGCATTTCGTATCTCCTCCATCAGCGTATTATAGAACCAGAGGTTATGCATCACCGCAAGGCGCATGCCCAGCATTTCATGTGATTTCAGCAGATGGCGCAGGTATGCCCGGGAAAAATTCCGGCAGGCGGGGCATCCGCAGGAGGGATCGGGCGGGGTATCGTCGAGGGTGTATTTTTCATTGTTGAGGTTGATGATGCCCTCATGGGTGAACAGGTGCCCGTGGCGCGCGTTGCGACTGGGCATGACGCAATCGAACATATCGATCCCCCGGGCGACCCCCTCCAGGATATTGACCGGCGTACCGACCCCCATCAGATACCGCGGGCGGTCCTCCGGCATGAAAGGCTCCACCGTTTCAATGATTTCATACATGGTTTCAGCCGGCTCTCCAACGGCAAGCCCGCCGATGGCGTAGCCCGGTAAATCGAGCTCCGCAATCTCCTGCATGTGGCCGATGCGCAGATCTTTATAGGTTGAGCCCTGGTTGATGCCGAACAGCAGCTGCTGCGGGTTGAGCGTTCCCTCCCGCCCCGCAAGCCGGGCCAGCTCACGCTTGCACCGGAGGAGCCACCGGGTGGTGCGGCGGCAGGAACGTTCCACATATGCGTATTCCGCGGGGTTTTCAATGCACTCGTCGAACGCCATGGCAATGGTGGAGGCAAGATTGGACTGTATCCGCATGCTTTCCTCCGGCCCCATGAAGATGCGCCGGCCGTCCACATGGGAAGCAAAGGTGACCCCCTCCTCCTCGATCTGCCGGAGCTTTGCGAGAGAAAACACCTGAAAGCCGCCGCTGTCGGTCAAAATGGGGCCCTGCCAACGGGTAAAGCCCTGGAGGCCGCCCAGCTTTCGGACCGTTTCATCTCCGGGGCGGACATGCAGGTGATAGGTATTGCACAGCTGGACCTGGCATTTGAGGTCTGCAAGGTCGAGCGCGGAAACGCCGCCCTTGATGGCCCCCGCCGTTGCAACGTTCATGAACAGCGGCGTCTGCACCGTTCCGTGCACGGTGGCGATCGTTCCCCGGCGGGCCGCTCCTTCCGTTTTGAGCAGTGTAAACATGGTTTTCAGATTCCTTTCCGCCCTCCGGGCTTTTCCGGCCGGCACTTTTTCAGACGATGATTTTATTATAGTATCACAGCGCCTATGCGCCTTCAAGCGTACTCTTCAAAATGCTCCGAACCAAAAAAGCCTCCGCCCGTCGGCATACCGGTCCGACCGGACGGAAGGCTTTCATCGAAAAAGGCCGGTTACTGCGCTCGGGTGGAAAACAGATAGATGAGGTCGGCAATGCCGTCCGCCAGCAGGCAAGCCCCAAAGAAGATCATGGTAAACTTGACAGCCCCGAAGGGATTGAACAGAAGCGTAATGGCAAGAAGAAGCACGCATACGGCAAAAACAAGGCTCACCCACCAGTATGGGAAGCCGACCGAGCGCATCTGCAGAGCGCGCTGGAATTTCCCGACGGCGTCCAGCAGAAGGACCAGCCCCAGCAGGAACGGCAGGATCGATACGACCGTTGACGGCGTAATGAGACAGAACGCGCCGAGCGCCGTAAAGGCAACGCTGAAAAACAATTCACTCGTGAAGCTTATCTGATCGCGCCGCCGCATGCGGATGTAATTTATAAAACATACGACGCCGTATATCAGCGCGCCGATTCCCACGATCCAACAGATCGCCTGCACACTGGTTCCCGGCCAGATGATGAAAAACAGCCCCAGCAGGGCATAACCGATGGCAAGCAGGACCTGCCCCGCCCTGGATTGCAGTTTGTTATCCATAAATCATTCGCTCCTTTGTTTTATGGTTCCGTGTTCCCCGGAGGCCGCACCTTTCAGCGGCGAGCCGATGAGGGCATCAGTTCGGTATAATATCTGCTTTGCAGATATTATACCACATATTTCCGATGCAGTGTCTTTCTTTTCTGCAAATTCCGAAAAGAAAACAACAGTGCAGCTAAAAAGTCACACTGTTGTTTTACAGGGCTATTTAAAATCCGATTCAGACGCTGTACAGCAGGTCGGCATAGCATGGATAGGGCCAGTATTCCTTTGCCGTGAGCTGTTCGGCATGGTCTGCCGCTTCGCGCGCCTGTGCCATATCGGCGAGAATAACGTCCTTATAGAACATCGCCTGCTCCGTGACCTCCCCGATGGCAGCCGCACGTTCCAAATCGGCATTCAGCTTTTCCGCCGCGCGGTAAAGCGCCGAGGCATAGCCGGAAAGCTTTTTGACTGCATCTTCCTCGAAATCGCAGGTGATATCGGGCGAAAGCTTCTTTTTCTCCAGAACGGAGCGGGTCAGGCGCTCGGAATATTTCGCTACGCCCGGGAGGATCTGCCTGCGGATCATATCCACCATGGTGAGAGCCTCGATGTGCAGCTTTTTGCTGTATACCTCCATCAGGATCTCATACCGGGAGC
>CAUBKG010000046.1 GCA_958436475.1 uncultured Clostridia bacterium | reverse complement strand
AGCGCCACCTTGCCAAGGTGGAGGTAGCGAGTTCGAGCCTCGTAATCCGCTCCATTGAAAAACAAAGGACGCTTAAAAGGAAATCTTTTTTAAGCGTCCTTCGCTTTAAACGGCGCCATAGCCAAGTGGTAAGGCAGAGGTCTGCAAAACCTCGATTCCCCAGTTCAAGTCTGGGTGGCGCCTCCATTATGAAAGGCCGAGTGCAGCTTGCACCCGGTCTTTTTTTCTATCTATCACAGTCTATATGCGCTATTTGACGTTTCACTTCTTTACTCAGGCACAGAATAATATGCTGGCAAAAAACGTGCAGAATGCGGATGCCGTAAAGCCGCCGCGCCCCGGGCGTATTCCTATGCGGCCAACCGAAAGCCTGAACCGGTGCATAATGGAGATGTGAAAGCTGCAGCAGATAAAGTGTGGAAGCCGCGGGGATATTCCGCGGTTTTTGATGAGGCGAATTGAAAAGAATTCTCTTTTTTCAGAATGTTTTTCCCAGGATCGACCGATACTAGAAAAAAGCAAACCGTGCTTGCAAGACTTTTGGATGGTTGAACGAAGGGAGACATTATGAACGATTTTTCGATTAAAAAGGTAGAAGCATTTGAGATTATCGACAGCCGCGGCAACCCGACGGTAAAGGCGCGCGTAATACTGAACGGCGGCGGAGCGGGGGAAGCCGCGGTGCCTTCTGGCGCGTCGACGGGCGTGCATGAGGCGCATGAGCTGCGGGACGGCGACGCCAGCCGCTACGGCGGCAAGGGCGTGCTCCAGGCGGCGGAGAACGCATGCACAGAGCTCGACCGGGCGCTCGAGGGGCAGGATGCACGCCAGCAGGCCGAGGTGGACCGGACGATGCAGGAGGCGGATGGAACAGAAAACAAACAAAAGCTCGGGGCAAACGCCATTCTTGCCGTTTCTCTTGCAAACGCCCGGGCGGCGGCAAGTGAGGCGGGCCAGCCGCTTTACCGAGTGCTGAGCGAGGGTAAAGCCTGTCTGCTTCCCGTTCCCATGATGAACATTTTGAACGGCGGGGCGCATGCCTCCAATAATGTAGATATCCAGGAATTTATGATCCGCCCTCACGGCGCGCCTACCTTCCGGGAAGGCCTGCGCTGGTGCTGTGAGATTTACCATACGTTGGGCAAGCTGTTGCGCGAAAAAGGGCTGTCCACCGGTGTGGGAGATGAAGGCGGCTTTGCACCCGATCTGCAATCGGATGAGGAAGCCATCCGGCTGATACTGGAAGCGGTCGAAAAGGCGGGCTATGCCCCCGGAAGAGAGATTTCGCTGGCCATTGATGCGGCAACGAGCGAATGGCAGGCGGAAAACGGCCTTTACCGCACGCCGAAGGGAAACCAGACGTATACGTCGGAAGAACTGGCGGAGTATTGGAAAAAGCTTGGCACAAGATATCCGCTTGTTTCCCTGGAAGACGGCATGGCGGAGGACGATTGGGAGGGCTGGAAGCTTCTGACCGGTATGCTGGGAGACCGGATGCAGCTGGTGGGCGACGACCTCTTCGTTACGAATGCCAGCCGGATTCAAAAGGGAATAGCGGAAGGAGCGGGCAACGCCGTTTTGATCAAGCCCAATCAGATCGGTTCGCTTACGGAAACAAAGGAAGCGATTGCGCTGGCGCACAAGGCCGGCTGGAAAACGATCATGTCCCACCGAAGCGGGGAGACGGAGGACGCTATTATTGCAGACCTTGCGGTGGCCTTCCACTGCGGGCAGATTAAAGCGGGAGCCCCCTGCCGCAGCGACCGTGTGGCAAAATACAACCGCTTGCTTGAAATTGAAGCCGAGCTTGGAAGCCGTGCGAAATATGGAACTGCTCCCGGAGCATAAACAGTAAAACAGGCGCCCTGCTGAAGCTTTTTCGGCAGGGCGTTTTCGTGTGTAATCGATGCCGGGCGCCGTTTTGTACACGACCGCAAGCGCCGGGAATAATATGTTGTTTTATAATTCTATACCCTCGGTGTACAATTCCATTTTTGTTAAAATCAAAAAGCAAGCTAAATTGATTTACTTATTATCCCCCAATATAGCAAAAATCAAATAGGAAGGTTAAAGGGACGATAGCATTGGCGGTTGCCATGGTTTTTGTCTTTACTGCGGCGATGACGGACTTTGCGGTAACAGGCTTTTACGGCAAATATACTTGTATGCTCACCAAAAGCACATCTTCCTCCTACAACACAATGGATGTTAAGATGCGTGTTACGAATGGAACAAATTCCGGTGAGCGCATGACGGTAAGGCTCCGCCCGCAGAAGCCTGACGGTAATTATGCCGCTTGACATTTTTCGCCGGGAAAGCTACACTGTAACCGTAGAGTTAGCTAAATCTAACTACATACGGAGGAGGAAGAAGGAATGAATGCGTTGCTGTGGGCAGCGGGCGGTACGGGTTTTACCTTTTTGATGACTGCACTTGGCGCCGCAATGGTGTTTTTCTTCCGGGGAAGGGTGCAGGCTGCGGCGCAGCGGATATTTCTGGGGTTTGCCGCGGGCGTCATGATTGCGGCGTCTGTTTTCAGCCTGCTAATTCCGGCGATGGAGGAGGCTGAAGCGGCGGGAGACACCGGATGGATTCCTGCCGCAGGGGGCTTTTTGCTGGGCGTTGCATTTTTGATGGCAATGGATGTTATCCTGCCGCACCTGCATCCCGATTCCCGCACGCCGGAGGGACTTTCTTCCTCCTGGAAGCGAACGACGCTTCTGGTGCTTGCGGTAACGCTCCATAATATCCCGGAGGGAATGGCGGTGGGGCTTTCCTTTGCACTGGCGGCGCAGCATGGGAGCGATGCTGCCGCAGTCTCCGCGATGGCGCTGGCGATCGGGATCGGCATTCAGAATTTTCCGGAAGGGGCCGCTGTTTCCCTGCCTTTGCGGCAGGAGGGACTTTCCGCAGGGAAATCCTTTCTGTTCGGGAGCCTTTCCGGCTTTGTGGAGCCGGTATTCGGCATTCTCGTGGTGCTGGCGGCGGGAGCCATCCAGCCGGTCATGCCGTGGCTGCTTTCCTTCGCGGCGGGGTCTATGATGTACGTCGTCGTGGAGGAGCTGATACCGGAAGCGCATCTGGGCGAACACACGCACGCGGGAACCCTGGGTGTTATGGGAGGCTTCCTCGTGATGATGGTGCTGGATGTGGCGCTGGGATAACGGGATGCTTTGCACGAAAAAAGGCCGCGCCTAAAAGGCGCGGCCTTAGCTGAAAGGTAAAACAATTATGCGCGTTCGTCCAGCGGAATGTAAGCTTTGCGGGAAGCCACGCTCTTATAAGACGGGCGGATGATCTTCCCGGCGTTGATGAGCTCTTCCAAGCGGTGTGCGCTCCAGCCGGCGATGCGGGAAATGGCAAAAATCGGCGTATAGAGCTCCAGGGGAAGGCCGAGCATGCTGTAAACGAAGCCGCTGTAAAAGTCGATATTCGCGCTGACGCCTTTGTAAATGCGGCGTTCCTCTGCAATGACCTGTGGGGCGAGCCGTTCCACGAGGGAATAGAGGTGGAATTCCTCGGTGAGCCCTTTTTCCTCCGAGAGGCTCTTCACGAATTTTTTGAAGACGTTTGCGCGCGGGTCGGAAAGGGAATACACCGCGTGGCCCATACCGTAAATGAGGCCGGCCTTATCGAAGGCTTCGCGGTGCAGCAGCGCCTTTAAGTAAGCGGTGACCGCTTCTTCGTCGTGCCAATCGGCAATCGTCTTTTTCATATCCTCAAACATCTGGACGACCTTGATGTTTGCGCCGCCGTGCTTCGGCCCCTTGAGAGAGCCGAGGGAAGCCGCGATGGTGGAATAAGTGTCCGTTCCGGAGGAAGTTACCACGTGGGTGGTGAAGGTTGAGTTGTTGCCGCCGCCGTGCTCCGCATGAAGAACCAGGGCGAGGTCCAGAATACGGGCCTCGAGCTCGGTATACCGGCTGTCCGGCCGGAGAACGTGCAGGATATTTTCCGCGGTGGAGAGCTCGGGCAGCGGGCTGTGGATGAAGAGGCTCTTACCATCGTGATAATGGCTATAGGCCTGATAGCCGTAAACGGAGAGCAGGGGGAAAAGGGCGATGAGCTGGAGGCATTGGCGCAACACGTTTTCCACGCTGATATCGTTCGCGTTGGCATCGTAAGAATAGAGGGTCAGCACGCTGCGCGCGAGGGTGTTCATCATATCGGGGCTCGGGGCTTTCATGATGATGTCCCGTACGAAGCTGGTGGGAAGCGTGCGGTAGTTGGAAAGAATCTGCGTGAATTCCGAAAGCTCGCTTCTGTTCGGAAGCTTGCCGAAGAGGAGGAGATAGGTGACCTCTTCGAAACCGAACCGCTTTTCGCGGATAAATCCACCCACGATTTCTTCCACATCCACGCCGCGGTAAAACAGCTTGCCGTCGCAGGGGACGCATTCCCCGTCCACGATCTTGGTGGACTGGATTTCCGAAATTTCCGTGAGGCCGGTGAGAACGCCGTTGCCGTTCAGATCGCGGAGGCCGCGGTTCACCTCGTATTTGGTGAAGAGGGAAGAATCGATGGAGCTGCTGTTTACACACAGCTTCGAGAGCTCGCGGATTTTGGGAGTGACCTCCGAAAAATTGACTTCCGGTGAATTCGTCATTGAGCAACATCTCCTTTACTTCGGGCTCATTTTCTCTATATAGTTCTTAATAGTATAACATATAAATCTGAACAAATTGTGACTAAAATGATTTTTCCTTATCCGTTTTTTTCACGTTTTGTGCGGAAAACGCGTTTCTTTTGTCAAAACCCCCGCTTCTCCGGCGGCAAAAAATTTGTGCAGGCGGCGGGGCGACGGTTCCCGAAAAGCAAAACCGCCTTGTGTTTTATGAGGCGATACGATATAATTTCCATTGTAATGAAACTTCCTGTGAGGTAAAAAATGGATCAAAATAAATTTCTTTCTCTGCGCAAAAGGATCATTCAAAACGAATTTTCCCGCATGAACGAGATGCAGTTTTCCGCAATTGTAAATACCGAGGGGCCGCTGCTGATTTTAGCGGGCGCGGGCAGCGGAAAAACGACCGTGGTGGTCAACCGGATCGCAAACATCATCAAATACGGCAAGGCATACCATTCCGATTTCATGCCTTACGGCCTCCCGGAGGATATGCTTTCCCGGATGGAGGCGTGCGCCGAAAAGGGGGAGCCGGCTCCGGACGAGCTCGTTCCCTATCTTTCCGTGGAAGCGGCCCGTCCGTGGCAGATACTCGCCATCACCTTCACGAATAAGGCGGCGGGGGAGCTCAAGGACCGCCTTCACAGCGTGATCGGGGAGCCGGCGGAGGATATCCGCGCGAGCACCTTCCATTCGGCCTGCGCCAGGATCCTCCGGCGGGATGCCGACCGCCTCGGCTATTCTTCCAATTTCACCGTATACGATACCGACGATATGAAACGTCTCGTCAAGCAGTGCCAGTCGGCCCTCGGCATCGATGATAAGCTCCTGAGCCATAAGTCTATCTTAGCGGAAATCAGCAAGGCGAAAAATCAGCTGATCCTGCCGGAGGATTATGCGGTACAGCATGCGTCCGATTTCCGCCTCAAACGGGTGGGCGAGGTATATGGAATGTACCAGCAGCGGATGAAGGATGCCAACGCCATGGATTTCGACGATCTGCTGGTAAATACCGTTTTGCTGCTCAAGCGCAACCCGGATATCCTGGAGCATTACCAGAACCTGTTCCGTTACATATTGGTGGATGAATACCAGGATACGAACCCGGTGCAGTATCTTCTGGTCAAGCTGCTGGCGGAAAAGAACCGGAACATCTGCGTGGTGGGGGACGACGACCAGAGCATCTACCGCTTCCGCGGCGCAACGATCGAAAACATCCTGAGCTTTGAAGAAACCTATCCGGATGCGTGCGTCATCCGCCTGGAGGAAAACTACCGTTCCACGCAGAATATCTTAGACGCCGCAAACAACGTGATTTCAAACAATCTCCAGCGAAAGGGCAAGAACCTCTGGACGGGCAACGGCAAAGGGGATGAGATCACCTTTTACAGCGCGGCGGACGAGCGGGACGAGGCGCGCTTCATCACCGACCGGATTCTAGAAAACGTGAAACAGGGCATGGCATACCGCGAGCATGCCGTGCTGTACCGGATGAACGCGCAGTCGAACGCGCTGGAAAACGTGTTCCTGCGTTCGGGCGTGCCTTACCGGATCATCGGCGGCCACCGTTTCTATGACCGCAAGGAAATCCGGGATGCCATTGCCTACTTAAACGTTATCAACAATCCGGACGATATCATGCGCCTGCGCCGCATCATCAACGAGCCGAAGCGCGGCATCGGGGAAACGAGCCTTTCCTATGCTTTGCAGATCTCCTCGGAGCTTGGCGTATCGTTGATGGAGATTCTCCGCACGGCGGACGAATACCGGCTGCTCAGCCGCGGCGCTTCCAGAATGATGGCTTTTGCCCGCATGATGGACGAGCTCATTTCCTTTTCGGAGGAAAACAGCATCCACGCCCTGTTTGAGCGGCTGCTGGAAACAACCGGCTATCTGGAAATGCTCCGCGCGGAAGGCCCGGAAGGGGAAGACCGCATTGAAAACATCAACGAGCTTTCGAGCAATATCCTGAAATATGAAAACGAGACAGAGGAGGCCGATCTTTCCGGATTCCTCGAGGAAGTCTCCCTCATGACCGATATCGATAATTACGACGCCGAAACGGACGCGGTCGTTATGATGACCATCCATGCGGCAAAGGGCCTCGAATTCCCGGTGGTATTCCTGCCCGGCATGGAAGAGGGCATTTTCCCGGGAAACATGTCCATCATGGGCGGCGAAGCCGAAATCGAAGAGGAACGCCGCCTTGCATACGTCGCCATCACGCGGGCCAAACGGCAGCTCACCATCACCGCGGCGCAGACTCGTATGCTGTATGGCAATACCAACCGCAACCGCCCCTCGCGCTTTGTTTCCGAGATACCGAAGAACCTTCTGCATATGGAAGCCCCGAAAATCCAGGCGGCGTCCGCCTTTGGCGGAGTCCGTGCGGAAAAGCCGAAAGCGCATTCTTATGCGGCGGAAAAAGCCGCCGCATTTTACGGAGCGCCCTCCCCTTCGGGTGCGGCAGCGTCCTTTTCCGCGGGGGATGTGGTCATCCACCCGACCTTTGGAGAGGGAACGGTCCTTTCCGCACGCCCGCTCGGCAACGATATCCTGCTGGAGGTGGCCTTCGAAGGAGCCGGAACAAAGAAACTGATGTCTAAATTCGCGCGCCTGCAGAAGGCGTAGGATTCCCTGTCACCATATTGTTCTCCCGTCATAAACTAGTAATGAAGTTTCGCCTTCAAATATACGATAGGAGGATAAATATGGTTGATCAAAAAATCGCGCTGGACAACTGTACGGAAGCGGTTTGCATTGATGCCAGCAGAATCTACGATTCCTGCTGTGATAAAGACTGTCTCGAAGATCTGAAGGTTTATTTTACAGACTGCGTGCAGCCGTTAATCGATCAGGCGATCAATGTCAAAGTCCGTTCCGCAGAAGTCATCAACGTGATCACAGATGTTGAACCGGTTGCGTTCAACAGAGGCTTCTTCTCGGTAGATATTACATTTTTCTTCTTGGTGAAATGCTACATTTACACGGCTCCCATGGCTCCGGCCGTACCGGTCACGGGCCTTGCCATTTTCAACAAGAAATGCATCCTGTTCGGCAGTGAGGGCAGCGTGAAGGTATTCGGTTCCGAGTATCGTTACGATGCCGACGATGAGCAGCTTGCCCGCGCGAAAAACACTCCCAGAGCCACCGTGCAGGTCGTGGAGCCCATCGTTCTCGCCGCCCGCATCAACGAAGAATGCGATTGCTGCTGCGAACCCTGCTGCTGCGTACCGAAGTGCGTATGCAAATGCTTCGAAGGAAACTTCGGCAATGTAAACGGCCAGAAAGAAATTCTGGTAACACTTGGAGTATTCTCGATCGTTCAGCTGTCGCGCAATGTGCAGATGCTGATTCCGGTATACGATTTCTGCGTGCCGGAGAAGGAGTGCAGCTGCAGCGAAAACACCGAGAACCCCTGCGACCTCTTCAAGAAAATCAAGTTCCCGAAAGACGAGTTTTTCCCGCCGCGGGAATGCGACCTGGACGACGCCGGCTGCGGCTGCAATTGCGGCTGTAAATAAGAGCTCCTGCTTGCAGCAGAGGGCTTCGGCGCAATAAAATAGATTAGAAGGCGGCATGGCGCGTTTCGCGCCATGCCGCCTGTTTTATTTTAAAAACAGGGCTTACCCTTGTACACCGGGGGTAAATGGGGCCGATCAATAATCCTTATCCGGTTTTAACCGTATATCGCCTTGTGGAACAATCACGCATCGGGTATAATAAATAATATCTGTCTCCGGCTGCATGCCCTGCAAAATCCAGCCTTGCGGAATTCTGTTCCGCCGGGCTCATAAAGGCGGAAGCCCCCCGCATATTGTCTAGGGGGAGTTGATGCATATGAAGCGTAAAACAAAATGGGCGGCAGCGGCAGTGTGCTGCCTGCTGCTGTTCTTCGCCGGATTTGCGGCCATCCGTACGGGCGTGCTGTTTTCCGGAGGAAATGCCGCGGGAGAAACGCAGAAAACTGTGATTATAGACCCGGGCCACGGCGGCGCGGACGGCGGCGCCGTGAGTGCGGACGGCACGGTGGAAAAGGGGATCAACCTGGATATCTCTTTAAAGCTGAGGGACTTTTTGGAGGCCTACGGTTACCGGGTGATCATGACGAGAGACACCGATATTTCCATCCACGATCCATCGGCCAAAAGCATCCGGGAGCAGAAGGTATCCGATCTCCATAACCGCCTCAAAATAGCGGAGGAAAATCCCGATGCGATTTTCGTGAGCATTCACCAAAATAAATTCGAAGTGCCGAAATACTGCGGCACCCAGACTTTTTATTCGCCCAACAACCCACAGAGTACCGAGCTTGCCAAAATAATTCAGGGCAATATCCGCGGGCAGCTCCAGCCGGAGAACGCGCGGGAGGTTAAAAAAGTGGGGAAGGAAATCTATACGCTTTATCATATGAAGCAGACCTCTGTTATGGTGGAATGCGGTTTTTTATCCAATCCGGAAGAGGCGAAAAAGCTGGTTCAGCCGGAATACCAGGATCAGCTGGCTTTTTTGATTGCAACCTCCGTCGCACAGTACGACGCGAGCCTGATTACACAATAATAAAGGATGAAGAAAACATGGCCACAAAGTCCAAAAGCGTTTACGTATGCAGCAGCTGTGGGGGAGAAACCCCAAAGTGGAGCGGCAGATGCCCCGCGTGCGGGGAATGGAACACTATATCCGAAGAACCGGTGACGGTCGCACCTGAAAAGCCGGGGAAAGCCGCCCGCGCGGGCCGTATGCCCACGGTAACGAAGCTGAACGATATCAGCCATGTGGCGGAGGCGCGGTACGAAACCGGTCTGCGCGAGCTGGACCGTGTGCTGGGCGGAGGGATCGTGAAGGGCTCCATCCTGCTGATGAGCGGCGACCCTGGAATCGGGAAATCGACCATGCTGCTGCAAATCTGCGATTACCTGGGGCGCGGTCATTCCGTTTTATATGTAACAGGGGAGGAAAGCGAGCGCCAGATTAAGCTGCGCGCTTCCCGCCTCGGCGTAACGGCGGAAAATCTCGAGGTCATGGCCGAAACGGATATGGAATCCATCTGCGAATATATGCGGGTAAACCGCCCGGAGATCGCCATTATTGATTCCATCCAGACCATGAACTTTTCGGAGCTGAATTCCTCGCCGGGAAGCGTTTCGCAGGTGCGGGAATGCACGGCACTGCTCCTGCGGACCTGCAAGCCGTTGGAGATCCCGGTATTCGTGGTGGGCCATGTAACTAAAGACGGCGGCATCGCCGGCCCGAAGGTACTGGAGCATATCGTGGATGCGGTACTCTATTTCGAAGGGGACCGCAGCCTCAACTACCGCATCCTGCGGGCGGTCAAAAACCGGTACGGCGCCACCAATGAGATCGGCGTGTTCGAAATGGGGGAGTTGGGCCTGCGCGAAGTGGAAAATCCCTCAATGATGCTTCTTTCCGGGAGGCCGCTGCATGTATCCGGCACCTGCGTAGCATGTGTTATGGAGGGCTCGCGCCCGATCCTGGCAGAGGTGCAGGGGCTGGTGTCCCCTACCAGCTTCGGCGTGCCGCGAAGAATGTCCACCGGATTCGACTATAACCGCATGGCCCTGCTGATGGCTGTTCTGGAAAAACGCGCGGGCTATTATTTTAATAATATGGACGCATACGTCAATATTGTGGGCGGCCTCAGGCTGGACGAGCCCTCCGCCGACCTTCCGGTCTCCATTTCCCTGGTTTCCAGCCTGAAAGACGCGGTCGTGCCGAGCGATGTTATCACCTTCGGGGAAATCGGCCTTGCGGGAGAGGTGCGGGGCGTTGCAAACGCGGAAGCGCGCATTGCGGAATGCGCCCGCCTCGGCTTTAAACGGTGCATTCTGCCGCGCAACAACCTGCGCCAGCTTTCCGAGCATACAAAGGGGCTGATGGAGCTGATTGGCGTACGGACGGTTCGGGAAGCATTTGAAGCGCTGTAACGGCGGAAAGGGAGGAAAAACCATGTTGCCGCAGGAAACATTATATCATTTGGGCTTTTGCCCCGATATCCGGGCGGAATATGCGATCCTGCCGGGCGACCCCGGCCGGGTGGAACGGATCGCCGCCTGCCTCGAGGAGCCCAGATTCGTCGCGGAAAATCGGGAATATAAAACGATGCTGGGCACGCTGGAGGGGAAAAAGGTATTCGTTGCCTCCACCGGGATCGGCGGGCCCTCCGCCGCTATCGCTGTGGAAGAGCTTTACAGGGCTGGGGTACGCACGTTTCTGCGGGTTGGAACCTGCGGCGGAATTTCCGATGCGGCCGCCCCCGGCGACCTCATCGTTCCCACAGGCGCGGTCCGCCAGGAGGGGACGAGCTTCGAATACGCCCCTGGGGCATACCCGGCGGTTCCCGATTTTACCGTTGCTTCGGCGCTCGTGCGGGCGGCAGCATTGCTCGAGGCGCCTTTCCGGTGCGGCGTGGTGCAGAGCAAGGATTCCTTTTACGGCCAGCACGAGCCGGAACGAATGCCGGTTGCGCAACGGCTCACGGAACAGTGGGAGGCCTATAAAAAGCTCGGCGTGCTCGCGTCCGAAATGGAATGCGCGGCGCTCTTTACCGTTTGTGCGGCGCTGCATGCCCGCGCGGGGGCGGTGCTGCATGTCGTATGGAACCAGGAGCAGGAAAAGAACACGGGCCGGATGGAAAACCGGTTCGACCCGATGCTTTCTATCCGCACCGCCGTGGAAGCCCTTCGTTTACTGATTAACATGGAGAAATAAATGAAAAGACTATTCGCTCTTTGCGTTACCGTTTTGCTATTCGTTTCGTCCGCGTGCCCGGCACTGGCCCGCGGCAGCTCGTCTTGGGATTTTGAAGGCTATCCGTTCGGAGAATATCCGCTGCAGGTATCCTCCATCGTGCCGGTCGCGGCGGAAATAAAGGCGGGGGCAAACGGCAAAAAGGCGCTTTGCGTCATGCTGCAGGAATCCGGCACATGTTCTGTTACCGTTCCGTTCGCTCTGGATGCTGCGGCGGCGGGAGAGGATTCGTTTTACGTACTGTTCGATTTTTCCGGATGGGGGGATATGGTTCCGGAAAAGGATGGGATATTGCTCGGCTTTTCGCTCGTGAAAAAGGACGGCACGCGCCTTTCGATCCCGAGCAACAGGGAATTTTCCTATCGGTATTCGAATGGCGGCTCGTTTGTTTCCTCTAAGAGGGTGGGCTTAGTGCTGCTGGAAAGAAACGTGCATCTGAATCAGGAAGCGGGCTGCCTGATCGGCATTCCGTTTTCCGAATTTGGAGTGGAGGGGCCGGAAGCGTTCCGCACGCTTGAAATATCGGTGTTTTCTCCAAACATGCAGGCCGGTGCGGAATTCTGGATCGGTGAAATATCCATCAATCGGGAGGGGGCCGGAATCTGGCCTCTGCGTCCGCCCTCAAAAACGCCGGTTATTCCGCAGGAGCCTTCTGAAATCGCGGAGCCTTCCCGTGCGGCTCCTCAGGAAACGGAACGGGCAACCTCATCCAAAACGCCGGTGAAAGAAAAATCGAATTCCAAAGCGACTTCGGCCCGGAAACAGACGGCACAGGAAAACAGTGGCAGCAGCGCCGCGAAACCGGAGCAGGGCGTTGCGGGCGCGACGGCGGAAAGGCCTGCCGGCTATACGGCTCCCGCGCCGGATGCCGTTGTGTGGAACGATTCCTCCAATCCATGGCTTCCCGCGCTTCTTGCCTTTGGCGGCCTGTGTATTTTCGTGTTCGCCGCCGCATTTCAGTATAACCGGATCTACCGGAAAAAGCAGAAGGAAGGATGCGCGGAGGAGCCGCCGGCAACAGAAGAACCTCAGAACGAAACGGTCAAACAAACCGAGAAGCAGGAAGTGGAACAGGAGCACAGAGATGTATGATATTGCAATCATAGGCGGTGGCGCGGCTGGGCTTATGGCCGCTGTCAGCGCTAAAATGACGGATGCCGCCCGAACGGTGGTAATCCTGGAGCGGCTCGATAAGGTCGGCAAAAAGCTGCTTGCCACGGGAAACGGGCGGTGCAACCTCACGCATGCCCCTATCCGGGAGAATTGCTATCACGGCGGGATTTCCCTGTTCCGTGAAGTCTACGGGCGTTTTCCGGCGGAGGAAACGCGGCGCTTTTTCGAGCGCCTCGGAGTTTGGACCTTTGCCGACGAAGCGGGAAGGGTGTATCCCGTTTCCTGCCAGGCTTCCGCCGTGCTGGACGCGCTCCGCTTCCGCGCGGAGGCGCTCGGCGCTGAGGTAAAGCCGTCCTTCCATGTAACGGAAATACGAAAGGAAAAGGGCCGGTTTTGTATCATCTCCCCGAATGAGGCGGTATCGGCCGCGCGCGTAATCGTCTGTGCGGGCGGAAAGGCATCTCCTTCCCTCGGGTCGGACGGCAGCGGGTACGCCCTCCTGCGCCGCTTCGGCCATACCGACACACCGCTCGCGCCGGCCATTGTGCAGATCAAAACAGATACGTCCCCCATCCGGGCGCTGAAGGGAATCAAAGTAAATGCAGAAGCAGCCGTGCTTTTGAACGGGAAACCATTGCGCCGGGAGAAGGGGGAAGTTTTGTTTACGGAATATGGCCTTTCAGGCCCTCCCATATTGCAGCTTTCCCGCATTGCTTCCACAGAAAAAGGGCCTCTAGCCGTTCGGCTGAACTTCCTTCCGGAGCTGGCGCGGGATGAGCTTTATGGGCGGCTGTGCACAAGAAAGAAAGAGCTTTTTTATCTGACGCTCGAAAACTTTTTATCCGGTATCCTGCAAAAGCGCCTTGGGCAGGCACTGCTGAAATATGCGGGAGTATTGCCCCTCGGAAGAAGTGCCGGCACGCTGACGGAGCAGGAGCTCCGCGCGCTTGCAAAGGCCATCCAGTGCTTTTCGCTGGAGGTTCGGGGAACTCTTTCCTTTTCCGGAGCACAGGTCACGGCGGGCGGCATCCGCTGCAGGGAATTCACCGGCCTGCTCGAATCGAAAAAACAGCCGGGGATTTTTGCCGCCGGGGAGATATTGGATATCGATGGCGACTGCGGAGGCTACAATCTCCAGTGGGCTTGGTCCTCCGGCTTTACGGCGGGCAAGGCCGCAGCAGAATCTCTTTCACGGGGGTCAATATGAGATACATTATAAGGGAGCTGAAGCTGCCCTTAGATACAGATTTTACACGGCTCGGCGAGATGCTCGGCCGCCGGTTCCGCCTGCCGGAAAAGGCTTTTCTGCAACCGCGCCTCGAGAAAAAGGCCGTGGACGCACGCCGGAAGGACAACGTGCATTTCGTATGCGCCGTTTCTTTTTCCGTTTTGCCCGTTTACGAGGAGCGCGTACAGAAGCAGGCGGCGCCGCTTGAACCGAAAAGGGCTCCTGCGCTTTGCCGTATTGGCCCACCCCTCCGCACGGTGATTGCCGGAAGCGGCCCTGCGGGCCTGTTTGCCGCGCTGACGCTCGCAAAAGCGGGTGCAAGCCCGGTTGTGCTCGAGCGGGGAGCGGAGGTATCCGCCAGGGTTCAGGCGGTGGAAGCCTTTCAGAAAAACGGCGATCTGAATGAAAACACAAACATCCAGTTCGGTGAGGGCGGGGCCGGCACTTTTTCAGACGGCAAGCTTACCACCGGCATCAAAGACCCGCGCTCCCGCGGAGTGTTCGAAGCCTTTGTGCAGTACGGCGCGCCGGAATGTATTTTGTATGAAGCAAAGCCCCATATCGGAACCGATTATCTCCGGCAGGTGATCCGGCGGATGCGGGAAGATATCATACGCCTCGGCGGAAGCTTCCATTTTGAAACAAAACTCACCGGCCTCATTCTGCAAAACGGGAAGATACGGGAAGTGACAGCCCAAAGGAACGGGGAGGAGCTTTGCTTCCCCTGCGACCGGCTGGTCCTCGCCATCGGCCACAGTGCGCGCGATACGTTTTTCATGCTGAAGGAAGCGGGGCTTCCCATGGAGCAAAAGCCGTTTTCCGTTGGTGTCCGGGCGGAGCACCCGCAGGAATATATCAACCGCCTGCAGTATGGGCAGGCGGCAGGGCATCCCGCGCTCGGCGCGGCCGATTACAAGCTTGCCGTCCATCTGCCGGGCGGGCGTTCACTTTATTCCTTCTGTATGTGCCCCGGTGGTTATGTCGTCCCGGCGGCTTCGGAGGCGGGCGGCGTTGTGACCAATGGAATGAGCGAATTCGCGCGGGACGGTGAAAACGCCAACAGCGCGCTTTTGGTAGGCGTCGGCCCCGGAGACTTCAAAACCGGCGACCCTTTGGCGGGCGCCGCTTTGCAGAGAACGCTCGAGCAGGCGGCGTTCCGCCTCGGGGGAGGCGGGTATCAGGCTCCTGCACAGCTCATGGGCGACCTTGTGAAGGAAAAGAAAACGGACCGGTTCGGCTCCGTGCGGCCCACCTATTCGCTGGGAGCGGTTCCGTCCGACTTCCGGGAGCTTTTTCCGCCGTTCCTCTATGAGGCCCTCCGGGAGGGCATCCTTCAGATGAATGCCCGTATGAAGGGCTTTTTTCTGCCCGACGCCGTGCTCACGGGCGTGGAAACGAGAAGCTCTTCTCCGGTGCGCATCCTGCGCGGCGCGGAAACGCTTCAGAGTCCCGGAGCGGGCGGTGTCTATCCCTGCGGGGAAGGTGCCGGATATGCGGGCGGGATCGTATCCGCCGCGGTGGACGGCATCCGCTGTGCGGAAAAAATCCTGCTCGGAGATGCGGTATAAAAACAACGCCGCGCGTGAATACTGGTATTGAATTCATGCGAAGCGGTGGTAGAGTGATAACAGTAATCTTGCTGGGCGGCAGGGGCGAGTACAAAGGAGCAAAAAGGATTGCATCGGCTTTATCCAGGCATGGCGGGAGCATTCTCGTGCAGGATCATATCATTTCCCAGAGCGGGGAAGGGGAACCGCGGTTCTTAGTCGGGGAATCCTCCGAGCTCCCGAAGCTCGACTGCCCGCACGCCATCGTCATTTTTGAAAAGGACCGCGACCGGGCGGCAGGCCGCGTCATCAGCGACAGACACATCGCCATCGTCAGCGGAGATTGTGGCAAGGCAGTGGAATCCCTGATGAGCAGCAACACAACGGCGATTACATGCGGCATGTCTCTGCGGGATACACTCACCTTTTCCAGCATCCATGATTCCGGTGCGGTGGTGAGCCTGCAGCGCGCCATCCTTACGGTTTTCGGGCACGCGGTGGAGCCGTTTGAATTTCCGATCCGATGGGAAAGCCGGGAAGACCCGTATCTGGCCCTTTCCATCTGCGCGGTGCTGCTCCTTTCGGAACAGATTGTTCCCGGTGTTTCCAGTGTGCTGGAGCTATGAGATTAGCGAAAAATACAGAAAAACGGCGGGGAACATTCCCCGCCGTTTTAAAATACCCCATGTTGTTTCTGCCCTTTTATTTGCCATCCAAACCCAAAAGCGTTTCAAACGAAACCCCGAGTATGTCAGCAAGAGCAACTAGTTCAATATCCGTTACGTGCCTGAGCTGCCCTTCAAGCTTGGATAAACCGGTGGCATTCATATCGATGCCGTGAACCTGAAGCTGGGCCAGAAGGTCCTTTTGCTTCATACCGATGCTTTTTCGAATTTTCTGAACCCTTGCGCCCACTATGTTCCGATCACCGATTGGGTGTCTCCGAACTCTCATCCCGCATGGAACCCCTTTCTATAGATTGTTAACTTTATAACCAGTCAATATTATAGTATCACACAGTCCCAGATTATTCTCATTTTAGAATAATGAATAAAAAATTTTTCTTATTTAACACTAAACGACATAAGTTGCCCAACTATGAACAAAAGCGGCTTTGTTTTTTCGTGGTTTTGCGTAAAAAGGCGTAAAGGCAAAATGCCGGTGGAAAAGGGGGCGCTTCCTTTTTTGCCCGAAGGGTTTGCAATTGCACCCGCTGCATATTATAATGCTGTTATATGAGAAAACGATGGAAGAAAGAACTGGGACAAGCCTGTTTTAAGGCGCCAAAATAAGCGTTCAAGACTCATTCTGCCATGGACGCAAGCCTGCGAGTGGCCGAATTGCCCAACCCGCCGCTTCGCGGCGTGGGGGCATGAAACAGGTATAATTGCCCAACCCGCCGCTCCGCGGCGTGGGGGCATAAGGCAGGTATAAT
>CAUBKG010000045.1 GCA_958436475.1 uncultured Clostridia bacterium | reverse complement strand
CGAGCCCCCCACCAAGCCGACCGAGCCGGCCACGGACCCGAGCGAAGAGTCTGGCCTCATCAGCATCGCCGGCACTCCGAATCCCGTAATCGAGAGAAATGAAGTTACATATACCATCGTATCCGAAAAGGCTTACCAGCAGGTAAGAATCATGTCCGAGATCGATGGCCAGAACGTTCTCCTCGGCTTCAACAATAAGCCGGTGCAGCAGAACGGCAAATATGTCTACACCATTTCCACCAGCCGCTTCAGCAAGGCCGGCGAATATACCGTAACGGCTACTGCGCGTCTGACCTCCACCAGCGGTTACCTTGCCAGCACGGCAATCTCCTGCAAAACGAACGTGATTGCCAATCCGGACGGCCCGGTTCTCCTGAGCATCAAGGCCAGCGCGGAACCCGTCGGTATGAGCAAGGATGTTGTTTACACCGTCGTTGCCCCGCAGCCGTATCAGCAGGTAAGAATCATGAACGGCAGCCAGCTCCTCGGTTACTCCAACCAGTATACGCAGGAAGGCGACACCTATGTTTACAAGATCAGCACCAGAAAGTTCACGGAGCCGGGTACCTACGAAGTGGTTGCCCAGGCAAGGCTGACCTCTTCCTCTGCTTATCTTGCGAGCACTAAGATTTCCTGCATCACAACGGTAACCGATAACGTCCTGACGAACATCCAGGGCCCGTCCACCGTTGCTTCCAAGACCGATGCGGTTTACACCATCACTTCTCCGAAGAAGTATCAGCAGGTGAGAATCACCACTATGATCAACGGTACTCGCCAGCTCCTTACCTACAGCAACCAGCCGATCGAACAGCCGGACGGTACCTATAAGTATGTAATGTCCACCAGAAGGCTGGCGGACGCAGGCACCTACACCATTACCGCAAGCGCCCGTCTGACCGATCAGGATCCGTACCTCGCCACCACCGAAATCTCGATGGAAACGACCGTACGCCTCCTCGTTCTCGACAGCATCACCGGACCGAGCCAGATCAAGGCAGGCCAGCCCGCCACCTATCAGATCACTTCCAAGACCGCGTTCCAGCAGGTTCGCATCATGGCTATGGTCAATGGCAAGAATACCCTGCTCGGCTACACGCCGGATTATGTCGATAACGGCAACGGCACCTATACTTACACCATCACCGTAACGAAGAAACTGCCGGCAGGCACCTATGAGATGACGGCTACCGCCCGCGAGAAATCAACCTCCAGCTATCTCTCCGGAACGGCTGTAACGTGTAAGACAGTGGTGTCCTAACTGGTTATGACACAAGGGTAAAGCCCCCAAAAATGGTTTTGCGAGCCCCCGGCTAAAAGCCGGGGGCTTTTTTGATCTATTGTTTTCTGCATCCCCGGCTTCCTCGCTGTGTTTGGCGTATGGTCGGGTTCCCTTCCGCCATAACAGGGGACAGCCCCAAAAGAGATAGGAATGAAAGGCGGTTCCAGGATAAACAGATGAAAAAATATTATTTAGAAAAAGAATTATTCTGGGCCTTTACGGCTTTTTTGTGAAAAAGGGAGAGAAAAAGCGAAAAGTGAGGCCCGCTTTTCATTGAATTACGAAGGAAAATATTATATAATAAGTAAGGTCGTGAAAAAAATCAGGGAGGTTTCTGTTCATGCCCCAACAGGACAAGTCTGTTTGCATGTTCGTGTGGAACATGTTTACCAACGATGCTCGTGTTATGCGGGAATGTACCACCCTGACGCAGGCAGGATACAAGGTGTCGCTCATCTGTATCCGCGGAAAGGGCCAGCCCTATCTGGAAACGGTTTGTGGCTTTTCCGTTTATCGTGTGGAAAAAGAGTTTCCGCTCGTTACGCAGCTGTTCGGCCTTCACCGCCGCCTGCTGCGGCATAAGCCGCTGCTTGCCCTCTGCTTGCTGCTGGCCGCCGCCGCTGCTTCCGGGCTGTGGCTTTTGAACCCGGTTCTCTCCATTGTGTTTGCGGCATTGTATATCCTCTTTTTCGCAGCCTACGCCTGCAAGGTCCCGGCCGCGTTCAATAAGCTTGGCGCCGTGCTTCGGATGATGCATACCGGCAGGCGGATGAATGCGGATATTTATCATGCAAACGATCTCAACACCTTGCCGCAGGCCTGCTTCTGCGCGAGATTCCGGCGCGGGAAGAAGGCATACTTGGTTTATGATTCCCACGAGGTGCAGACCAGCCGCACGGGCTATAGCAAAAACGTTTACTATATTGAGCGCCACTTCATCCGTTGGGCGGATCTTATTTTTTGCGAAAATGAGACCCGCGCCGCATATATGAGAAGCTTATACCCGGTTTCCCCGAAGCCGCTTTATAATTACCCCAACTATTATGATTGCGATGCACGGGAATCCGAAAAAATAGACCTACGCGCGCTCCTGGATATTCCTTCCGAAGAACCCATCCTGCTCTATCAGGGCGGCATCCAGTATGGCCGCGGGCTGGACAAGCTCGTGGAAGCGGCGCCTCTTTTTCAGAAGGGCATTGTGGTGTTTATCGGCAGCGGCCGCTTCAAGCCGGAGCTGGAGGAGCTCATCCGCAGCAAAGGCGTAGAAAAACGAGTTCGCCTGCTTCCAAAGGTGCCCCTTTCAGAGCTCCCTAGGTATACGATGAACGGTTATTTGGGGTTCCAGGTTCTGAACAATACCTGCTTCAACCACTATTCCGCCGCTTCCAACAAGCTGTTTGAATACATTATGGCGGGAGTGCCGGTAGTGGCAAGCGGTTTTCCGGAATTCAAAAAGGTAATAGAGGAGAGCGGCGCCGGCCTGCTGGTGGATTCGTCCGCCCCCGCTTCCATCGCGGGGGCGGTCAACCGGCTGACCGGAGACGAGGCGCTCCGGGAATCCATGGCGGTCGCCTGCCGGAAGGCGGCCAAACGGTATAACTGGGAAAACCAGAAGGATTATTTTTTGAAGGCATACTCTGAAATAGGGAAAGGACGGTGATGCACATGGGAAAATGGTTTCGCAGGAAGCTCAAAAACGGCCTGCGGCGCATCGTATTAGCCGTTCGCAGGATCAACGATGAGCTGGACGGCAGAACAGGACGTGTTACGACTTCCCAGTCGCTTCCCATGGCGAATTATTTGCATCATGACGTTTATGAGGATCCCTATTCCATTCTCTATGCCTATAACCGGAGCGATTGGTTCAGCAATAAAAAAGCCAAGCTTTCCTTCGATGATTACGGGATGGTCCTGAGCTGCGGCCCAGGCGAGATGGTTTACGCTTCTTATCGTGAAACCAATTGCAGCTACCGCATTCCGGGCACCGGAGGGTTCGATATCCCGGAAGGAAAATATTTTGTCAATGTGCAGGCGAAGGTTTCTCCCGGCGTGGGGGGGCGCCTGCTGATCCATGGCTATACAAAGGATGGCGAGAAGGTCGAGCTTCTGCGTACGCAGATCAACGAGCAGGGGAATCTCGAAGTGGGGAAAACCTGCCGAAAGCTCCGCCTTTCCATGCAGCTCTGGGGCTCCGGCCGCCTGCAGCTCAATGAAATCAGCTTTCTGAAGGTGGAGAGCCTCGAAAATGCCGCCCTTGCCTCGGCCGGCGCCGATACCCTGCCGGAGACGTTCGAAGGGAACGTTT
Organism: uncultured Clostridia bacterium; assembly: GCA_958436475.1. GTDB lineage: Bacteria > Bacillota > Clostridia > Oscillospirales > Acutalibacteraceae > CAUBKG01. The sequence continues at coordinate 13,676 of CAUBKG010000045.1, read as the reverse complement.
GGTATACCTCCAATTCGCAAATCGAGATCGATGATGGCGAGCTCCGCGCGACGGCCGAGATCGGCAATGCGTTTTTATCTTACGGCGAGCAGAACTGCAAGTTTACCATACCGCCCCGCATGCCGCTGGAGCTGCCCTATGCGCGAACGAGAGTTGCGTTTTCGGGAGATGCGGATAATGGGCTGGAAGCCGCTTTCACCATGATAGGCTATTATGAAGACGAGAAGAAATTTGTTTGGCAGGTTCCGCTGAACGAAGAAGTGGAATTTATGATCCCCGAGGATTACCAGTTCCGCCTGGCGATCCAGATCAAGGGAAAAGGCGGGCTTCGAAACATCCGCTTCGGCTTTACCGAGGAGCTCGCGCCCAAGCGGGCGCTGATCGGGAGGATACGCCGCAACGCGGAACGAATCCAGTCCCCGCCGGACAGACTCGAGAAAAACACCGGCTATAAAATCGGCGTGATATTCGATGAATTCACCTTCCAGTGCTTTCAGAACGAGGCGGAATATGTGGTGCTGGAGCCGGATATGTTCCAGAGCCAGATCGAAGAGGAAAAGGTGGATTTCGTTCTGGTGGAATCGGCATGGCACGGCAACGGCGGCAAGTGGGACCGGATGATTGCCGATATGCCGGGAGACGATGACCAAACCCTCTGCCAGCTGATCGGTTACTGCCGGGAAAACGGCATCAAAACCGCCTTTTGGAATAAGGAAGACCCCGTCAATTACGAGCATTTTATCGATGCCGCCCGCCTGTTCGACTATGTTTTCACCACCGACGCCGGCATCGTGCCCACGTATCAAAAAGACTGTGGGCATAAAAACGTTTTCGACCTGCCCTTTGCCGCGAATCCGACGATTCATAATCCCATCGGCCGCCGCAGCGCCCGTATCGGCGAGGTGGCGTTTGCAGGCAGCTGGATGGCGCATAAGCACCCGGACCGTATGATGGATATGATCCGCGTGCTCCGGCCTGCAACCAATCACGATTTATGTATTTTTGACCGCAATTACGATAAAGCTGTGAATAACAACTACCGCTTCCCGCTTCCCTACCGTGACTTTATCGCGGGGAGCCTGCCCTTTGAGCTCATGAGCCTCACCTACCGGATGTTTGATGTTTTCCTGAACGTGAACTCCGTGCAGAAAAGCCCCACCATGTTTTCAAGGCGGGTGTTCGAACTGCTTGCAAGCGGTACGGCCATTGTTTCGGGTTATTCCGCGGGGATCGACCACCTGCTGCACGGCCTCGTGTTCCTTTCCTCCGGCGAGGAGGAAACAGAGGCGGCTCTGAGCCTGCTCATCCACAGCCCGGAGCTGCGCGAGCGCGCCGCCCTGCGCGGGGTCCGTGAGGTCATGCTGGCGCACACCTACCGCCATCGGTTCCAAAAGATCCTGCGGTGCATGGAGCTCCCCTTCACCCCCATCCCGAAGCCCGCGGTCACGTTTGTTGCCGCCGCGCAGACGGAGGATGAGTCAGACCGCCTGATCGCCTCCTTCCGCAGCCAGTCGGTAAAGGAAAAGCAGCTGATTCTCATTTATAAGGGCAAGCTTCGCCAAGAGAGGGGGATCACCCTGCTGCGGCCCGAGCAGTATTCCGCAGAAGCAGTTGCGGAGCTTGCGCGGTATGGGAACGTCGCGTTTCTCGATCCGGCCTGCTATTATGCCCCGCATTACGCCATCGACCTGCTGGCCGCCAAGGTATATTCCGGCGCGGGCATCCTCGGCAAATGCGCCGAGTACCGCTTTATGCAGCAGGATGGTATCCTGGAGCTTCTCAACTGCGAGCAGGAGTATATTTACACCGCCGCTCTCGATCCCGCCACCATACTCACGGAGCGCGACCTGCTGGGCCTCGCGCCCGTCCCCTTGGATGGGACCCGCTTCGACCTCGCCCCGCTTCTGCGGGAGATAGAAGCAAGCCGGGCGTCGGCCTTTGCCGCCGACCGCTATAATTTCTGCCGGCTGGACGGCCGCGCGTTCAACCCGGTAACAGACGCCGTCGCCTGTTTCGGCGGTGATTATCTAAATTATGTCACGGTTTGATAAAGGAGCGTTGGAATGACCATTTTTCGATCGATCGGCACGGTGTACGGCGAAATCTTCCGGAATTTTAAACGCATCGGCCGTATTTCCATCCACGATTTTTACCGGCGGAACAAAGATACCAGGCTCGGCTTTCTCTGGAATATCCTCACGCCGCTCATTCAGGTGTTGATTTACTGGTTCGTGTTCGGCATCGGCCTGCGGTCGGGCAAGCCGATCGCCCAGGGGGGCACGCAGTATGATTACCTCGTGTGGCTGTTTACCGGCCTGTTCACCTGGATTTACCTGCGCGGCGCGATTATCGACGGCGCAAACTGCATTTATGTGAAATACAGCCTAATCAGCAAAATGAAAATTCCGCTCTCCATCCTGAGCGTTACTTCCGTGCTCACTGCGCTGCTGATGAGCCTTCCATCCTTTGCCATCGTGTTTCTGTTCCTGCTGCTGAACGGCTCGTTTGCAGCCCTTCCGCAGCTCGTGAACCTGCTTTATTTCATTGCCGCTTCCGTTTTGCATTTTATCGGGCTTTCGCTCGTCACCTCGGCCCTTTCGATGGTTTCGCGCGATTTTCACCGCCTTCTCACCTCATTTATGCGGGTGTTTCTGTTTCTGTCGCCCATCTTTTGGTCGATGGAGCATATGCCGGAGTGGTCGCGGATTTATCTGAAGCTCAATCCGCTTTACCATTTGATGGATATTTTCCGCGCGGGCTGCCTCACCGGCTACCATGCTTCCTGGAAGCTGGCCATCCCCTTCTGGGCGCTCACGGCAGTGTATCTCGTTGCCGGAGCGGTGATCCATATGAAATACCGCTCAAATTTCCACTATTTTGCACAGCGCTGAACGGATAAGGAGGAGCCAATGGCAGATTATTCGGTGCGGGTGGAAAACCTGACGAAGGTTTACCCCATGATAAAAAAGAAAGGGATCATTCCTTTTCTAAAGGCAAATAAAACGCAGTTTCTGGCACTTGACGATATCAGCTTTACCGCCGAGCATGGCGATACGATCGGGGTCGTGGGCATCAACGGCGCGGGAAAATCCACGCTGATGCTGGTGCTTGCAGGGCTCTTAGAGCCCACCGTCGGCTCCGTAACGATTGACGGCGAAAGCTCTCTGCTCGCGGTCGGCGCGGGTATCGACGGCTTTCTGACCGGGCGGGAAAACATCCGCTATAAATGCATGCTGATGGGCTTTGATAAAAAGCAGACGGCGGAAATCGAGGAGGAAGCCATCCGGTTTGCGGAGGTCGGCGCATTTATCGACCAGCCCATGCGGACCTGGTCCTCGGGCATGCGCGCACGCATCGGCTTTGCCGTAGCGGTGTTTACCAATCCGGACGTCCTCATTATCGACGAAGCGCTTTCGGTCGGCGACGCGACCTTCAGCCATAAATGTCTCGATAAAATCCATGAAATACGGGACCGTGGGAAAACGATTTTCCTTGTGTCCCATTCCATGAGCCTCATCCGGCAGTTCTGCGATAAAACGCTCTGGCTGCACAACGGCCGCCTGCAGGAATACGGCGCGGCCGCCGAGGTGTGCGAGCATTATAAGGTCTTTGTGGAGGACGTTACAAGCCTCGAAGCGGAGCAAAAAGCGAGAATCTTCAGCAAATGGGAAAAAAAGCGTACCCGCTGAACGCGGCGCGCAGAAAAAATAGGGGGAAAAGAAAATGAATTTATGTGTTGTCGGACTTGGATACATCGGCCTGCCTACCTCGGCCGTGTTTGCAAAGCATGGGCACCGCGTCCTGGGTGTGGACGTGGTGGAGAGCGTTGTGGAAACGCTCAACCGCGGAGAAATACATATTGAAGAGCCCGGCCTCGGCGAGGAGATCAAAAGCGCTGTGGAAAAGGGCACCTTCCGCGCGGCAACCAAGCCGGAGCCCGCAGATGCGTTTATTATCGCCGTTCCCACTCCCAATCTGGAAGACGGCGCGTGCGACCTGAAATATGTGCTTTCCGGCTGTGAAAGCATCCTTCCGGTCATCAAAAAGGGCGATGTGGTGATCGTGGAATCCACCATCGCGCCCCGCTCCATGGATGATTACGTAAAGCCCCTTTTTGAAAAAGCGGGCTATACCATTGGGGAAGACCTGTTCCTTGCCCATTGCCCCGAGCGCGTGCTCCCCGGCCAGATCCTGCACGAGCTCATTTACAACAACCGCATCATCGGCGGCATCACGCCCGCCTGCACGGAAGCGGCCGCCAAGGTATACGGTGCGGTGGTCAAGGGCGAGCTTTTAAAAACCGAGGCCAAAACGGCCGAGCTTTCGAAATGTATGGAGAATACTTTCCGCGATGTGAACATCGCGCTTGCCAACGAGCTTGCCAAGGTCTGCGATAAGCTGGATATCAACTGCCTCGACGTCATCCAGATGGCCAACAAGCATCCGCGTGTCAACATCCTGCAGCCCGGGCCGGGCGTGGGCGGCCACTGCCTCGCGATCGATCCTTATTTCATCTGCGCCAAGGTGCCGGAAACGGCGAAAATCATTAAGCTCGCAAGGGATACCAACTGCTCCATGCCGGCGTATGTGGTGGAAAAAACAGAGATGCTGCTCCGCGGGATCGAGAACCCGAAGATCGCCGCCTTCGGCGTCACCTACAAGGGCGATGTGGACGATATGCGCGAAAGCCCCTCTATGAAGATCGTGGAAATGCTGCAGGCGAAGGGCTATCACGTAGCGGTGCACGATCCGCACGTGGCGTGCCCGTCTTTCGTTTCGCTTGGGGAAGCGGTGGAGGATGCGGATATCATCCTGATCCTCACCGACCATTCCGAATTCAAGAATTTTGACCATGCCGCCGCGGCGAAGGCCATGCGTACGCCGCAGCTTTTCGATACCCGCAACATGGTCCGGCCGCAGGAAGGCTCGGGGCTCGAAATCATCAATTACGGAAACATCTATTTGAAGAAGTAAGGATTGGACGGACAAAGTACAATGGAACCATTAGGCAAAATAAAAGTCATGACCATTTTCGGCACGCGGCCAGAAGCCATCAAAATGGCGCCCCTGATTCTCGAGATGCAAAAAAATCCCCAGTTTGAATGCGTGATATGCTGCACGGGCCAGCACAAGGAAATGCTGGCGCAGGTGCTGCACACCTTCCAGCTGGAGCCGGATTTCAATTTGCAGATCATGAAGCAGAGCCAGACCCTCGCGGATATTTCCTCGGCGGTCATCGCCGGTGCGGATAAGATCATCCGCCATGTGCAGCCCGATCTCGTGATGGTGCATGGAGATACCTCCACCACCCTTGCCGGCGGCCTCGCCGCCTTTTACAACAAGGTGCCGGTGGCGCACATAGAAGCGGGCCTGCGCTCCTTCGATCTGTATTCTCCCTATCCGGAGGAGATGAACCGCGTGGCGGTGGGGCGCATTGCCTCCCTGCACTTCGCGCCAACCAAATCCAACCGGCAAAACTTAAGCCGCGAGGGGATCACCGGAGGAATTTATGTTACCGGCAACACGGTGATCGACGCGCTCCACTATATGGTCCGCGAGGAATACCAGTTCGTTTCCGCAGCCCTGCAGAAAATCGATTTTTCGAGGGGGCGCTGGGTGCTGATGACGGCACACCGCCGTGAAAACCTCGGTGAGCCGATGGAAAATATCTGCCGCGCTGTGCGGCGTGCGGTGGAAGAAAACCCTGAACTGCATATCGTATTCCCGGTTCACCTGAACCCTGCGGTCAGGGAAACGGTTTATTCGATTTTAGGCGGGCATGAACGCATTTCGTTGACCGACCCCGTAGACGTGCAGGATATGCACAACCTCATCGCCCGCTGCCATATGGTGCTCACCGATTCGGGCGGCATCCAGGAGGAAGCCCCCGCGCTCGGCAAGCCGGTGCTCGTTTTGCGAACGGAAACCGAGCGCCCGGAAGCGGTGAAGGCGGGCACGGTCAAGCTGGTGGGCGTAAGGGAAGCGGATATTTTTGAAAATATCCAAATGCTCTTGCATGATGAAGAGGCCTACCACCGCATGGCCCATGCCGCGAACCCTTACGGGGACGGCCGCGCATCCGAACGTATCGTTCAAAACGTTCTTTATTGGGCCGGCCGTGCGGAAAACCCGGTGGAATTTACGTTATAAATTAGAAACTCCCCAAACCGCCGGTTCCGGCTGAATGGGGAGTTTTTTGTTATCGGTCTGAAGTTTCGATGGCGTCTCTCTCGCGGAAGAGAAGGGACACACACCAGATTCCGGCCAGCGCTACCAATGTGTAGATGATTCTGCTGAACACCGCATCGGCGCCGCCGAATATCCAGGCTACAATATCAAACTGGAAAAGGCCGATGCTGCCCCAGTTGAGTGCGCCTATGATAACCAGAATCAAAGATATCCGGTCTAACATGATTTAACCTCCAATAAATGGCCGCGGCGCCGAACCATTGGATTCGGGCTTTCGTCGGCCGAAATGTCCGCAAATATTCGGAAACGGACGTTATTATTATGGAGCCGGCGGCGCAATATATAGATGGTAAATTTTTTGATGTTTTTTATTGCTTCGCAATAAAAAATTGGCCATGTGGGCCGTTGCCGGCCCACGGCCCCCAAATCCGCGCGCGGCGTAAGAAACGCCGCAGCGCTAAAAAAATAGCCGCTGATCCACTCTGCCGGAAAACGGACGCCTATTCGCGGCTATTTTTTTATTGCTTCGCAATAAAAAATTGGCCATGTGGGCCGTTGCCTGCCCACGGCCCCCAAATCCGCGCGCGGCGTAAGAAACGCCGTAGCGCTAAAAAAATAGCCGCTGATCCACTCTGCCGAAAAACGGACGCCTATTCGCGGCTATTTTTTATTTTCATTGTTTTTCAGAAGCTGCTATTCCACCCGCACGATTTCGCTCGTCATTTCGAGACCGCAGGGCGCCGTGCGGGGAAGCAGAAGGGCGTATTGGTCGGTGGCGCGGCATTCGAGCGCAAAGGTTTCCCGCGCGCGCGCGCTCCGTTTGTGGAGGTCGGAATATTTCAGCACGAGGGGCAGGCGCGCGGAATCCTTTGCCTTTTTTAAAATTTCCTGCCCGCGCCCGTTGAAGCCAAGCACCCGGATATAAGGAGGCGTGCCCCGCGCCATATCCCGGGCAACCCCCAAAAAGGCGCAGGCCACGAGGCGGCGGATGCGGGAATGGGTGTACCGCTTGGTTTTGATGGTGTCGTATAATTCCTCGAGCCCCGTGGAAATCAGCACGGCAGCTTCCATCCGGTTTTCGAGCCCCTCCGCGATATCGGGCAGAAGGGCAAAGTCTGCCGCCGTCATCCCGCGCAGACGGGAGAGTACCGCCAGTTCGTACCGGGCCGGGTCAGTAAACAGGGTCCCCTCTTCCCGGCAGGAGCGAAGCACGCGGAGCGTGCTTTCCGGCACAAAGGGGGAAATATCCTCCCCGCACCGTAGAAGACCGCGGATATAGGAGGCCGAGGCTTCTGAGAAAGCGCCGCCGGGCGCATCGTGCGCGCTGCCCTTCCGGGCCACGGCAAAGGGGCGGATGGGGGAGTGCAGAAGGCGCAGCGCCTTTAAATATTCCACCGCAAGGATGTTATTGGGAGACCGAAGAACAGAAGCCAGTGTTTCCCCGAACACGTCCAGCACCGCCTGCTCCCGTGCGGCGGGGTAAGATAGCCCGCCCTGCTGCAAAAGCGTTCCAGTGCGGCTGTGGATTTCAGGAGAAGCCACGGCGTCTGCTGCGGCGCGGAGCAGGCTGATATCATCGGTTTCCGCGCCGAAGCTCATCATATCCACGCAGCCGAGGGCGGAAAGCACGCCCGCGGCGCCCCGCGCAAAGCCCTCCGCGCTGGAAAGCGAGTAGGCCGCAGGCAGCTCCAAAACGAGGTCTGCACCGCCGAGGAGGGCCGCGCGGGCACGGTTCCACTTCAAAAGGAGCGAAGGCTCGCCGCGCTGCATAAAATGCCCGCTCATCACGACCGCCACATGGGTGGCGCCCAGGCGTCTGGTTTCTTCGATATGGTAGCGGTGCCCGTTGTGGAACGGGTTATATTCCGCCGCAATTCCCGCAACGATCAACAGAACGCCCCTCCTTTGGAATTTTGAATGGGATATCCCTTGAAATATCTGGCTTTATGTACTATTATAATAGTATTATTGCTTCTTGTCTATCCAATATCCGCTGCGCTTTCCGGCGCAGCTTTTTTAAGGGGAGAGTAACACGTGAAAATTTTAGTTATCAATGCCGGCAGCTCTTCGCTCAAATATCAGCTCATTGATATGGACGGCGAAAAGGTCATGGCGAAGGGAAACTGCGAGCGCATCGGGATCGACGGCAAAATCAGCCACAAGGCGGCGGACGGCCGCGAGTACAAGGCGCAGGTTCCCATGGCCACCCATACGGATGCATTCCGCTGTGTGGAGCTGGCGCTAGTGAGCGGCCCGGCCAAGGTACTCGACAGCATGAAGGAAATCGACGCTGTTGGCCACCGCATCGTGCAGGGAGGCTCCATTTTCAGTGAATCGGTGCTCGTCACGCCTGAGATCATCGATCAGATCGAGGGGCTGTCGGACCTGGCGCCGCTGCATAACCCCGCCCATGTGCAGGGCCTGCGCGCCTGTTCTGACCTCCTGCCGGACGTTCCGCAGGTCGTCGTGTTCGATACCGCCTTCCATCAGACCATGCCTCCGAAGGCGTATATGTACGCGCTGCCATATGAGTATTATGAAAAATATAAGATCCGCCGTTATGGCTTCCACGGCACGTCCCACCGGTTCGTTTCGGCCAAGGCGGCCAATATGCTCGGCAAGGATTTAAAAGATCTCAAAATGATCACCTGCCACCTCGGAAACGGCTCCTCCATCACCGCGATCGACGGCGGCAGGGTCGTGGATACCAGCATGGGCTTTACCCCACTGGACGGTTTTATGATGGGAACCCGCACGGGCACGCTCGATCCGTCTGTTGTCACATACATCATCGAGAAGGAGAACAAGAGCTGGAAGGAGCTCACCGAGCTTTTCAACAAAAAGTCCGGCCTGCTTGGCATCTCCGGCATCTCCAGCGATGACCGGGATATCGATAACGCCATCGAAGAGGGCAGCGAGCGTGCAAAGCTTGCCCGGGATATGATGTATTACCAGATCACCAAGTTCATCGGCAGCTACATCGCCGCTCTCGGAGGGGTGGATGTGATCGCCTTCACGGGCGGCATCGGTGAAAACAGCAAGGAGATTCGCGAGCATGTGGCAAGCTCTCTCGCCTATATGGGCGTGAAGCTCAACGGCGAGGCGAACGACCAGTTCGTGCACGGCAGAGAGGGCGTTATTTCCACGGAGGATTCCTCCGTTACCCTGATGGTTGTGATGACGGATGAAGAAAAGGTCATCGCGAGAGACACGAAAGCCATCGTGGAAAGCCTGCAAAAATAAAAGCGGTCCATTCATTAACAAAAAGTTCCTGTGGATAAAATCCACAGGAACTTTTTTGATTCACGGAAGAGCAAACAGCGTTTTCCCTATTCCTGAACGGCGTTTTCTGCCTTTGTCTGCTGCGGGCCTTCCGCATTGAATTTTTTTCCAAGGAACTGAAACATGCCGGAAATGAGAAGCCCTGCCAGAAACATCAGGATACACACGGCCCATCCGCCGGCGGTATCCGGGAGAGAGGCCGGAAAAATGGCAAACAGCGTGCCGCACATGAAACCAAAGACCATATAATACGCGAGGCCGGGAAAGCGGTCGAAAATAATCTTAGTGAGGTTGGAGAAAAGCACCATGCCGATGAGGAAGCACAGCCCGACCGGAAGAATGACCGATATGGTGTGCATGAGGTCATACGTAAAAGCCGACGCAGCCTGCAGGAGATAATCATACACGCCGAACAGCATGAGTATCATGGAAACCGACATCCCCGGCACCATACTGGATACGCCGGCAACCGCGCCTGCGGCGCACAGAAACCACAGGCTGAGCTGATCGGTTTCGAGAGCGCTTCCGCCGCGCGCGAGCATCCCGACGGTCAGTGCAATGGCAAAGGCGGCGAGAATGCCTATGATATAGTGGCGCTTGAACCGGACGCTGCGCGCCTGCCGGAAAACTTCCGCGAGTCCACCGGCGATCAGGCCCATAAATAAAAGCCTGGCGGGGGTGGGATAATGCTCGAACAGGAACGCAAACAGCTTCACAAACACCGCAAGGCTGACCACCGCGCCGATCCCCATGGGAAGCAGATAGAAAAGGTTGCGCTTAAAATTTTTAAAGGGGTTCGAAATGATGTTGATGAGGTCGCGGTAAATGCCCATCATAACGGCCATAACGCTTCCGCTGACGCCGGGCGCGATAACGCTTACCCCGAGAAAAAATCCGCACAGCAGCCGGAATAAAAACCGTTTTGTTTTTTGATTGCCCATATGTTTCGGTTTCCTCTATCGTCTTCTTTTATTTTTTCATATACGGAAAGGGACGCCCCTATGCCCGCGAAGAATTTTCCAGTGCAAAAATTTATCGGGAGCCGGAGGCTTCCGATTCCTCCGGCTCCGTAATGGGAACGGTGGAAAGGAAGATCACCTTCCGTTCACTGCCGCAGGAAACGGTGATATAAGCAATGTCTCCTTTCATCTGGACGGAGTAATCCGCCTCGCGGGGCTGGTTATCCGCCGTATCGAAGGTGACGGTGTTCGAATCGGGAATGCTTTGGGGCGTGATATCTGCAAACAGGGAGTTTTTCATACGGTAGGCGGTGAAGGTTTGGAAGGTGGGGCCGGTGTTGCTCACAACAGCGATGCGCTCGCCGTTTTCCATCTCCAGAAACGAATAGGAGGTGGCGCGGTTCATAACGATGCCGAGGGCGTAATAAGGGATGATCATCAGAACGATGATAATGCCCGAAAGCACTAAGGTCATCACGCGCATGGCCTGGCGCTTTTCCCCCTCGCCCTTTCCGCGGTAGCGGTGGGTGAAGTGGCCGAACAGGTGCATCACGGTGGTGACGATGGCGGCAAGGTAAACGAGGGGAGCCGCGTACCAGTAAAGGGGCGCCTGGTTGCCATACTGGCTGCCGAGGAACAGCCACAGGGCCAGGAGCAAGCACAGGATATTGAGAATACGCACGCTCCAGAGAACGGCGGGAATATCGTACATGGACCGTTTGTCTTTTTTGATTGCCAAATTAACACTTCCTTTTAGGCAGCGGGAGTGAAACCCATGCCGGTTTTGACGGGTAAGCGCTGCCTGTCCCGCCGCGTAAGCGGCGTGGGGGCATAAAATAGGTATCATAATCGCTTTGCGGTTATGATGCCATGAACGCGGAGCGAGAATGGTATCATTGCCCAATCCCGGCGGTTGCCGCGTTTACGCGGCGAGCCGGTGAGGGCATAAAATAGGTATCATAATCGCTTTGCGGTTATGATACCATGAACGCGGAGCGAGAATGGTATCATTGCCCAATCCCGGCGGTTGCCGCGTTTACGCGGCGAGCCGGTGAGGGCATAAAATAGGTATCATAATCGCTTTGCGATTATTATACCATTGGGTCCCGGCATTTACAAGCATCATGAAACAGGGAAAAACGGCATACAATCGGATATAACAGCGTGAACGGGGCGATTGCATGACGGTCGATTATATCATTGTGGGGGCCTATCTCATCACCATTCTTCTGGTGGGCCTCCTGAGCGGGAAAAAGCTCAAAAACCTGAAGGATTTTTCGGTTTCCACCACGAAATACGGCACCTTCGCGGTGTTTGCCACCCTTTCCTCGTCTTATATCGGCGGCGGCTTTTCCACCGGAAACGCGGCGAAGGTGTTCGAAAACGGCGTGGGAAATATCTTTGCTCTCTGGGGCTTTTCGCTCAGCAGTATCCTGGTGGGCCGGTATATCGCCACGAAAATCGACCGGCCGGAGGGGGAAATCTCCACAGGGGGGATCATGGGGGAGGCCTATGGCACGCCCGCACGGGTCATCACCGGCTTCCTTTCCGTTTTTTTATGTGCGGGCATCCTCGGCGCGCAGGTCGGGGCGATCGGCGATGCGTTCGAAGTGTTTTTGGGGATTCCGGAATGGGCGGGCATTGCGGTGGGGGTATCCATCGTGCTGCTCTATTCCTCCTTTGGGGGGATGCAGGCGGTGGTCATTTCAGATATCATCCAGTTTTCCGTGCTGGCGGCCGGTATCCCGCTGCTCATCCTCTTCGGGCTGCATGCGGCGGGCGGCTGGAGCGGGCTGGTTTCGGCGGTGCCGGAAGATCACTTCAATATTTTCAAGGGAACGACGCCTCTGGGCTTTTTCTCCCTCTTCTGCACGATGATGCTGGGAGAAACCCTGGTACCGCCCTATGTGCAGCGCCTGCTTATCGGGAAAGACCGCAAAACGACCGCCCGCGCCACCCTGATGAGCGGCCTTTTTTCCATTCCCTTCATCGGGCTTTCCGGCATTGTGGGGCTGCTGGCGCTGGCTCTCCTGCCGGGCATCAACCCGAATCAGGCCATGCCGGAGCTGGTACGTGCAGTCATGCCCATCGGCGTGCGCGGATTCATGATTTCCGCGGTCATCACCATTGTAATGTCTTCCGCGGATTCTTATCTCAACTGCGGGGCCGTGGGGATTGTGGGCGATATCCTCACGCCCCTGCGGAAAAAGGAGTTTTCCGAACGCCCGGGCTTGTTCCTCGCCCGTTTCTCGAATTTTATGATCGGCATTCTGGCGGTTGCCTTTGCGGTGGCGATCCCCAATGTGCTGGATGTTCTGATGTCTGCCTATACCTTCTGGTGCCCGCTGATCCTCGTGCCTCTCGCGGCCGCCCTGATGAACAGGGGGGCGGGCGAAGCCGCCTTTTATGCGGGATTTTTCGGCGGGCTGTTCGGCATCCTTTTCGTGCTTATATATAACCGCCTGATGCCCTCTCCCTTTCCCATCGACAAATCGGTGGTCGGCTTCCTCACGAATCTCGCGGCATACTGCCTCGCAGCCAAAAAAGCCCGTGCAAAGCAGGATATTACAAGGAAAAAACAAGGAATTGCGTTGTAAATAAAAATGAGTTACGTTATAATATGACAGAAGGATATCGAAAAACGGGGGATTTGCAACGTGAGGAAGGCAAAAAGGCCGGCAGCTGTTTTGCTGGCGGCGCTGCTGGCTCTGGCACTGGCCGGCTGCACGCCGAAGGCGGTAAAAGAACTCGAAGGCACCTGGGTATACGATTACAGCGGCTCACGCTGTTACATATTTGAAGCAGACGGCACCTGCCGGTATGAAACGGCGCTCTGGTCGGGCGAAGTGGACCCGAATCCGTATATCGGCACATACGAGCTCAAGGACGGCAGGATCACCATCGATGCGGCGCTGAAGTCTACCGAAACGGAAAGCGACGGCTCGCAGAAAACGGTTGATTCGTTTGTGGTGCGGTATGATTACGAAATATCGGGCGACGAGCTGCGCCTGACGCTGGATGCCGGGAGCGTGCCGGGCAGATACCAGCAGCAGGGGGAAATGATGCTCTTCACCCGGAAGAAGGAGTTTAAGCCCCTGATCCCCGTAGACCAGTACGGGAAGGAAAAAGAAACGTCCGCCGCCCCCACGGAACCGGGCGTGGATATTATACCATGAGTGCAAAGCACGAATGGTATAATTGCCCAACCCGCCGCTCCGCGGCGTGGGGGCATAAGGCAGGTATAAT
>CAUBKG010000044.1 GCA_958436475.1 uncultured Clostridia bacterium | reverse complement strand
TCCTACATCAGGGGGCTTCTTGTCTATTGTCCGTTTTTACTGGGGCGGTGCATTTCGCCATGGGGCTTTTTTGCATTGGATCCTACCGGACCTCGATGACCACCGAGGCCTTGGAGGGGATGGAAAGCGACGTTCCTGAAAGGGACGCGCCCTCCCCGCTCTGGAAGAGGATGGTGCCGCCCTCCGGCAGGGTGACGGTTTCCGTGCTGCTGCCGACGTTGTGCGCAACAAAAAGGCGCTGCTTCTCGCTCGCCATTTCCCAGGCGGCCACGGTTTCCGTTCCGGAATCCAGCACAGAAGCACGGCCGTTCCGGAAGGCGTCGCTGCCGGTGCGCAGGCGGATGAGCCTGCGGTAGAAGGAAAGAAGCGATGCTTCATCCTCTGCCTGCTCGGGCTGGGATGGAATCTTTGCGTTGTATTTGGAGGTCTGCCATGTGGTGAGGGCCGGATCGTCTTCCCCCCACAGGAAGGGCGTACGGAGCTGCTCATCCGGCTTCTTGCCCTCCATGCCGAGCTCCTCGCCGTAATACACAAAGGGGATGCCCTCCATGGTGAGATACATGGCGGCGGCCTGCTTCAGCTGTTCTGTGTTGCCGTTCATCAGGGAACCGATGCGGTTCATATCGTGGTTGGTGAGGAAAACGGCATCGATATAATTTTCATTTTTCGCCTTCAGGAGCTCCGCGTCTTCCCGCATGGCTTCCGTGAGCTCCGCGGCCGACTGGTTCTTGATGGCGTTTGCGATATTGTCTCCCGTATAGAAATGGAAAACGCTGCCGAGCTGCGGGACATAATCGGCGCGGATTTCCGAGCCGTACCACACTTCGCCCACCAAATAGCACTCCGGTTTTACAGAACGGCAGTAATCGGCAAATTCCTGCCAGAATTCATGATTCTTTTCGGTCACGCTTTTGGCGTCGCTCTTTACAACCTCGCCCTTATCGTACACATGAGGCACGGCGTCGAACCGGTAGCCGTCTATTCCGAGGTCGAGCCAGAACCTTGCAACCTTTTTCATTTCTTCGCGCACGGCGGGTTCATCGTAATTGAGGTCGGGCATGCCTTCCCAAAACACAGCGGCATAGTACGCGCCGTTCTTTTCGTGCCACACCCTATTCCCCATTTCCACCGCCTTCAAATCCACGGAGGTATCCCCCTCTTCCGCCCAGCGGTACCAGCTTCGGTGCTCGCTGCCGGGCGTTTGGGAATCGATGAACCAGGGGTGGTCTGAAGACGTATGGTTGAGCATGAAATCCATAATCACGGTGATGCCGCGCTTGTGGCATTCCTCTAAAAACTGTTTTAGGTCGTCGTTCGTTCCGTAATCGGGGTTCACGGTGTAATAATCGGTTACATCATAGCCGTGATAGGAGTTGCTCGCAAAAACCGGCATGAGCCAGATGCCCGTTACACCGAGGTCGGTATCGGTATCGGGATTGCCGTCGTTCAAATAATCGAGCTTCGAAATGGCGCCGGGCAGGTCTCCGATGCCGTCCCCATTCGAATCGGCAAAGGAGCGGATGAACATTTCATAATAGACCCCCTCGCCTGCGTTCAGCGCAGCGCCGTTCCGGCTGCTTCCCGGGCCGCCGCACGAGCAAAGCAGCGCCGCGATTACAAAAACAGAAAGCACGCGCAAAATGTTTCGTTTCATATTATCCTCCTCACGCTGTATGGAATAGTATGGTTACAGGGCGCTTTCCCACGGGTTCAGGGAAGCTGCGCCGTGTTCATCAGCACGCCCGACGGGGTGATATCCAAAAGGCCATAGCTCGCCGCGCCGGAGCCGATGCTGCCGGGATTCATATAATAAATCCCATCCTGGAAGGCCGTATAAGCAATGTGCGTGTGACCGAACAGGGCGATATCCGCACGATGCCGCCCGGCCGCCTCCTCCAGCTGCCAGAGCCCCTCCTTCACCCCGAACAAATGGCCGTGGGTGAAAAAAATCCGTTTGCCCGCTTCGGTGATGAGGTCCGCCCCCTGCTCCGAGGACCCGAAATCACAGTTGCCGCGCACGCCGAAAAAACGAGGGCCCTGAAACAGCTCACGCAGTTCGCGGAAATCCCGCTCGCCGTCTCCCAGAAAAATGACAGCCTCCGCTTCCGGATGGAGAAAAAGAGCCTCCTCCATATTCCTGCGGCGGCCGTGGGAATCGGAAAAAACAAGTATACGCAAACCGGCTGCACCTCTCATATCTCTGTAAAAATTTTCATAGACTATTATAAACGATCGAGGTGGTGATAGCAATGAGCAATATCAATCGCGAAAACCTGAACAAGATCATTGAAGAAATGAGCAAAAAAAGCGGTCAGCCGAAGCAGGAGATCGAGGACATCCTCAACAGCAAGTCTCTCGACAGCGTGAAGAGCAAGATGAGCCCTGAAAAAGCGGCGAAGCTGCAGGAGATCATCTCCAACCGCGAGGAAGCCGAACGCCTTCTCCAGACGCCGCAGGCCCGCGCGCTGATGAAAAAGCTGTTGGAGGAGAACTAGATACATGGATGATCTGGCACAAAAGCTGACGGAACTTCTGGATTCCCCGGAAGGGCTGGAAAAAATGAAAGGCATGGCGGAAATGCTGCTCGGTTCCGCAGACCCGGCGCCCGCGCCGGCCGAGCCGCCCCCGCCGCCCCCAAAGGCCGCGGCCCCCGCCGTGACGCCCTTTCCCGGCCTCGCCCCAAACGAGCTTCAGACCATGATGCGCATGGCCAAGGCTTTTCAGTCCATTCCGAAGGAAGACAGCCGCACAAACCTCCTTCTGGCCTTGAAGCCCCATCTGAGCGAGCCGAGGCAGGCAAAGGTGGATGAGGCGATCAAGCTGCTGAAGGTCGTCAGTATTATGCCGATCCTCCGGGAACAGGGACTGTTTTAGCAAAAAGGAGGCGGAGAGATGAGCGGCTATTCTTCCGATGAGATTATCCGAATGCAGCAGGACGCCGTGCGGCGGGCCCAGGATATGCAGAAAAGGGCGCGCGGCGGTTCCGGGGCCGGACGCTCTTCGCCTCCGCCGCCCCGGCAAAAGCCTTCGCACTCCGATCCGCCGCCCCGGCCGGGCGGGAAAACACCCCCGCGCCGCAGCGGGCACAATCTCCTGAACCTCCTGAATTTTCAGAATTTGGAGATGGATTCGGATACCATCCTGATCCTTTTGGTTTTTTTCATCCTCGCGAGCGACGAGGGGGATATCTACACGCTTATGGCTCTTTTATACCTGCTGATATAAAAGAGCCGTTTGAACCGTGCACGAAAACGCGGCGGTTCTGCGTTATGCTGTTATAACCCCACCTATCGTATGTGCTGAACACAGGTTAGGTGGGGTTTGTTTTATGAATAAGCTGGAACCGCGAGACTTCATGAGGAAACATCCCACACAAGCAAATTGTGCCCGAACGGGATTCGGCCTACAGCATTTTTATCGCGTAGCGATCCCCCCGGTGTATAAGGGTAACACCGACGCTTTGCAAGTTTACCGGAACGTGTAAGCCCGGGTTACACGGTTTGCGTAAAAGCCTCCGTATCCCGGGGCCAAACGGAAAAGCGCCGTTCAGAGAACGGCGTCTTTTCCCTTTTCCCAATATTCTAATCCCCAAATGCGTAGAAGCGCCCTTTTCCTTCCGGCAAAAGCCGGACAAACCGAACCGGAACGAACCCTCCGGCCCCGTTTGATGGAAATCCTGTTGCCCAAGGTTTTGGAAAACATCTATTTTCCAACCGTATTATAACATACTTTTTTCTTTTGTAAAGCATAATTTTATACTATTTATCATTTTTAGCGATAAATTCACAAGAATTTCGAAAAAAATCTGCGGTTTATGAATCCAATTATTCCAAAATAAAGAATCCGTGATGTTAGAGTTTTATTTCTGACGCCGGGCGGCCCCACACCTCAGGCTCCTATATGTCTTTGGGAGGGGGGTATTCCCCCTGCAGCAGAGAGCAAATGCAAACGTCGATCGGCTTGCCGGTATCGTCCAGCGCAAACTGCCGCAGGATTCCCTCCTGCCGGAAGCCTATTTTATGAAGCACCTTTCCGGCCGCGGGATTGGCCACATGATACGTTGCCTGGATACGCCGGAATCCCACTTCATTCAGCAGATAATCGCACACAAGGCTTACCGATTCAGTCATCAGCCCGTAATTCCAGAAGCTTTGGCCGAGGCAGTAGCCGATCTCGCACCGGCCGTCGCTTTCCTTCTGATGCACCACCGAGATGGAGCCCACAGCCTTTCCGAACCCCTTGGCCTCGATCGCCCAGTGGTAGGAGGAATCACTGTAATCCCGCACCCACCCGCTCACCACGTTTCGGGTGATCTCGATCGAGCCGTGCGGCCGCCAGGTGAGGTAACGGGTGACGTCGTAATCATTCGCCCAGTTACTGAACATATCCTCCACATCGCCCATCGTGAAGGGGCGGAGCAGCACACGCTCCCCCTCCAAGCGGCGGGTGCCGAGGGCCCGCAGCGGGCTCATTCCGCCCCTCCTTCCTGCTCGCCCGGGCGGAAAAAGAGCACGCCGAAGGATTCAAACGGGCGAAGGGTAAAGCGGAATTTGGGAACGGCGCTGTCCGCATAGCTGCTGACGAGCATTTTCCCCCTTTCTCCCACGAGAGACAGCGGCAGGGTGCGCGTGACCGGCTTGCCGGTAAAGTTGCAGGCAACATAGAGCGTTTGCCCGCCGAGCTTGCGGAGATACGTAAAGCAGGCGGGATCCCGCTCCCGCAGCAGGCGGAAGGCGCCCGACTGAATCACCGGGTAATCGCGCCGGAGTGCGAGCAGGCGGCGATAGCAGCTGAAAACAGAGCCCGGGTCGTCGAGCTGGGATTCCACGTTGATATCCTCATAATTCGGATTCACCTTGATCCACGGAGTCCCTTCGGTAAACCCGGCGTTTTCCTCCGCGTTCCACTGCATGGGGGTGCGGGAATTATCCCTTCCCCGGTAGGCGGTCATGCGCAGGAACTCTTCCTCGCTCATGCGGCCGGTTTCCACAAAATCGTGATAAGCGTTTACAAATTCCAGGTCGCGGTATTCGTCCTTTTCAAAGGGGCAGTTGGTCATGCCGATTTCTTCGCCCTGGTAAATATACGGCGTGCCGCCCATGAGGTGCAGCATGATGGCGAGCGTTTTGGCGTATTCCCCGCGGTAGCCGGTACAGTCCACAAAGCGGGATACGGCCCTCGGCTGGTCGTGGTTGTTCATGTAAAGCGCAACGTTGCCGCCTGCGCGGTTGAGCTGCTGCCAGTAAGCAAAATTCTTCTTGAAGCCCTTAAAATCGAATTCCTTTTTCGACCACTTGCCGTTTTTCGAATGCGGGTCTGCGTCAAAGCCCATATGGTCGAAGGTGAAGCACATGGTAAAGGCGGTTCCGTCCGCCGTATAACGCAGGATATCCTTCACGGTGAACTCCCCGCCGAGCTCCGCCACGCGCATGCACTCAGGATATTTGGACCAGACGTTATCGTTCAAAAGCCGGATGAAATCGTACAGCCGGCCGTTTTTATAATGGTAATCGCCCATAAAATGGGTTTGGCCCTCCGGAAAATCCTTCGGGTCGTAATCCTTGAAGTCCGGCCGCTTATCGATATAGGGAATGGCGTCGATGCGCCAGCCGTCCACCCCCTGGTCCTGCCAGAAGCGCATGATCTTCATGACTTCCTTTATCACCTGCGGGTTGTTCCAGTTGAGGTCCGGCTGCTCGGGCGAGAAGGTGTGAAAATAGTATTCGCCGCTCTGCTCGTCGTACGTCCAGGCCGATTCGGTGAACTCACCGCCCCAATTGCTCGGCTCGCCGCCCGCCTTTCCCGGGCGCCAATAGTAAAAATCGCGGTAGGGGCTGTTTTTATCCCGGCTCATCTGGAACCAGGGGTGCTGGTTGCTCGTGTGATTGACCACCAGGTCGAGAATCACTTTGATATTCCGCGCATGCGCCTCGCGGATCAGCTCCTGCATATCCTCGTTGGTACCATAGGCCGGGTCGATGCGGCGATAGTCGCTCACGTCGTACCCATTGTCCTTCTGCGGCGATTCAAACACCGGGCAGAGCCATATGGCCCCCACGCCCAGCCGCTCGAGATAATCCAGCTTTGCGGTTACGCCCCTGAGGTCTCCCATGCCGTTTCCCGTGGTATCGAGAAAGCTGCGCGGGTAAATTTGATACACCGCCCGGTTCTTCCACCATTCCATCTTGTGTTTCCCCCTTCAGCAACGGATTCCACTCCGTTTTCCCATCCCAAATATCTTATTCCTGCTCCGGCACAGAGAGAACCACACGCCGCGCAGGCATCACTGCGATCCATCGGCCTCCAGCGCTGCCCGCCGCTTCGCGCGTGGGGGCATAAAGCCGGTATAATATCTGCTTTGCGGTTATTATACCACAAAAGCAAACGCGTAGCGTTTGTAAGCGGCCCTTGCCGCGCGCGGCGCCGCAGCGCCGCCTTTTGGTGGTAAAATGTTCACACGGGGAAAATCTCTGATTTTCGGGGGCGGCAACGCCGCTCCGGCGCGTTCCACCGCGCCGCCGTGGGGTTATTATACCATGAACGCGGAGCGTGAATGGTATAATTGCCCATCCCGCCGCTCCTGCGGCGTGGGGGCATAAAGCCGGTATAATAACCGCTTTGCGGTTATTATACCATATCCCTATATAAAAAGAAAGCGGGGCGGCAGGGACGGCCGATGCTTCAGCCCTCCAAGCCGTCCCACAAAAAATGCTCCATATCCACCCGCCCGTTTTCGAGAAAGCGGACCCCCTCCGCCTCCAGCAGCTCGACCTGGCGGTTCTCCCCGCCGAAGGCGAACGCGGAAGAAACCTCCCCCATCCGGTTGACGACGCGATAACACGGGATATGCTCCGGGTCGGGGTTCACGTGCAGGGCGAACCCCACCACGCGCGACCAGCGGGGATTGCCCGCATAAGCCGCTATCTGCCCGTATGTGGCGACTTTTCCGTAAGGAATTTTCATCACAACGGCATATACCTTCTGAAAAGTATTTTCCTTCACAGGTTAAGGCACCCCCGTATTTTCGCGCTATTCCCCGCGGCGCACGCGGAGCACGGTATAAACGAATAAAACAAAAAGGATCGCCATCCCCAGGCCGCACGTGACAACCGATAATACTTCACAGTGCAGGCAATAAAACAAAATCGCCGCAAGGCCGCACAGCCCGATGGCTTTGACGAGATACAGGTCCTTTTCCGCCAAACATTCTTTTTTCATGGAGCTTTTCCCCCTTCTGCGGTCTTCTGATGATGAAAAAACGCCCGGAGGGGAAAATACATCCCATCTGCCAGGCGTTTAAAATCCCATTTACTGCTTTTTAGCGATGTTCTGAGGAACCGGCTGTGGCTGCACGGTGGATTTGAGCGAAGCGCGCGTTTTCCGCACCTCGGCGAGGTTGGCGGTCAGCCCTTCGTCCGCACGGCACATCAAATCGTCCACATACTCCTGCGCGGCGCGGCGCATCTCGCGTGATTTTGCCTGCGCCTGGCTCAGCATCTCATTGGCCTTGCCCTGCGCCTGCCGCATGATCTCATGCTGGGCTACCAGTGCGCGGGCGCGTTCCTCCGCGGCGCGTACGATGCCCTCGGCTTCCTTTTTCGCATCCCGGATGATGTTTTCCCGGTCTTCCACAATGCGCACGGATTCCTTGATCTCACGCGGCAAATGGAGGCGGATCTCATCCACCACGGAGCGCACATGCTCGGAATCGATCACGCTGCGCCCGCCCATCAGCGGCATTTTAAATCCGTCTTCCAGGATATCGTCCAATTTATCGAGTAATTCTTCCACCGTATTCATCTGTTATTTCCCCTTCCTATAGAGCCTCTGCTTGATATCTTCCAAAATGCAGGGAGGAACGAAATCGGAAATGTCTCCATTCATGCACGCCACCGATTTGACGATGCTCGAGCTCAAATACATATTTTCCCCGCTCGTGGTGAGAAAAACGGTTTCGGCCTCCGGGTTCAGTTTTTTATTGGTGAGCGCCTGCTGGAATTCGTATTCGAAATCGGACACGGCGCGCAGGCCCTTCACAATGGCAATAGCCGATTTCTGACGGGTATAGTCGGCCAGGAGGCCGTCGTAACAATCGATCTCCACGTTGGGGATGCCGGCGGTCACCCGGCGGATGAGGTCCATCCGCTCTTCCACGGTAAATACGGTCTGCTTCGCGTTGTTCGGAAGCACGACCACGATGACCTTGTCAAAAATCCGGCTGGCCCTCTGGATGATGTCCAGATGGCCGTATGTAACCGGGTCAAAGCTGCCCGGGCAGACTGCTGTTCTCATTCCTTCATACCTCCCCGGTATATGGTGACGAGGGTCGCGCCGTAGCGGTAATCCCTTCGTTCCTCCAGCTCTCCGAGCGTGGGGGGAAGCTCTTCCCTCTTTGAATGCTCACACACAACGATAGCATAGCGTGAAAGGTGCGGCGTGAGAAGGGGGAATATTTTTTGGGGCCATCCCTTGTCATAGGGCGGGTCTAAAAACACGATATCAAAAACCGAGCGCGAAGAACGAAGGTAATCGAGGCTTTCGGTCTGCACCACCTGCGCGTTTTTCGCAAGGCCGACAGACGTAAGGTTCTCCCGGATCACATCCACCGCCTCGCGGCGCATATCGGTGAACACGGCAGAAGCCGCCCCCCGGCTGAGCGCCTCGATGCCGAGCTGGCCGCTGCCCCCGAAAAGGTCCAGCACCCTTCTTCCTTCAATATCGAACTGGATGGCGCTGAAGAGCCCTTCCTTGACCCGTTCCACGGTAGGGCGGACGTCTTCCCCTTCCAGGGTTTTCAGTTTTCTGGAGCGAGCGCTTCCCGCAATGACTCTCATGAATGTTCACCTATCCCGGCCTCAGGTTCTCTTTTCTGCGCAGTGCCGGCAGAAACCGTGCGGCCGCTTTTTTTCGTTATAGGCTTTTGTGCCGGAAAGGGAGAAAACGCCTGAAAACGGCTTTTTTCCCCTTCGCGCACAAGCTTATTATCACACTTTATATAGGGGTTTGTCAACGATTAATCTTCCTGCCCCGGCGGGTGGAAAAAGCGGTACACTTCCTCCGCCGTTTTCCGGGTCATGCCCGGCACGTTTGCCAATGCCTCCGGCTCCGCCTCGCGGATAGCCGAAACGGTGCGGAAGCGGCGGAGCAATGCCTTTGCCCGGGCCTCGCCCACGCCCTCGATGGAGGTGAGGAGAGAAGTGAGGGTGGACTTTTTCCGCCGTGCCCGGTGATACGTGATGGCGAAGCGGTGCACCTCCTCCTGGATTTCGGAAACGAGCGTGAAGGCGGCACGCGTGCGGGAAATCTCGATTTCGCCTCCGCTCCCCGTGATGGCCCTCGTTTTATGCTTGGAATCCTTCACCATACCGAAGGTGGGAATAGCCCCGAAGCCCATTTCCTCCAGCACCGGCTTTACCGCCGAAAGCTGGCCTGCGCCGCCGTCCAGCAAAATGAGGTCGGGCAGGGCCCCGAAACCCCTGCCGGACTCCTTTTCCTCTTCATACCGTGCAAAACGCCGCGCAATGGTTTCGCGCAGGGAGGCATAGTCGTCCTGCCCCTCGAAGCCCTTGATCCTGAACTTGCGGTAATCGGATTTGCAGGGTTTTCCTCCCGTGAACACCACCATGCCGGCCACGTTTTCGCTGCCGGCCGTATTGGAAATATCGTATGCTTCAATGCGCTCGGGCGGGGCGGGCAACCCCAAAAGGCGCGCAAGCTCATCGAGCGCCTTTGTTTCCCTGCCCGCGCGCCCGAAGGAAATGGCGAGATGCTCGGAAGCATTGTTGCGGCACATTTCCAGCAGACGGGCGTTTTCACCCCGCTGGGGCTTGTGGATCTTCACCCGGCGGCCCGCCTTGGATGAGAGCCACTCGGTGAGGAGCTCCTCGTTTTCGAGCTCGCCGTCCACCAGAATATTGGGCGGCACCGTGCTGCGCAGGGAATAAAAGCGTTCCATGAACTCCGTGCGGGCGGCGGCAAGGTCGGCCGACTCTTCCACCATGAAGTGCTGGTCGTCGCACAGGCTGCCCGCCTGGAAGCGGAACACCTCGAAGCAGGCCGTGCCTGCTCCCTGCACCACACAGATGACGTCCTGCTCCTTTACCTTGGAAAAAACCACCTTTTGCTTTTCGGTGATCCGCTTGATGGCGGCGATCCGGTCCCGGAGCTGGGCCGCCTTTTCAAATTCCAGGCTTTCCGCCGCCTGCTCCATGCGCCGCTCGAGCGCCGAGAGGGTTTCCTCACTCCCCGTGCGGATAAACCGGAGCGCATCCTCCACCAGTTCGTCGTACTGCCTGGCGGTAATCTTCCCCGCGCAGGGTGCACAGCAGTTGCCGATGTGGAAATTGAGGCAGGGGCGCTGCTTTTTGCCTTCGGTAAAGCTTCGGCTGCAGGTGGGAAGGCGGAACATTTTCCGCAGCTCCTCCACCGTTTGCGACACCACAAACGAGCTCGAATAAGGGCCGATATACTGTGATCCGTCGTCATCGATCTGGTGCACGGCGCTGATCCTCCGCCAGGGCGGCGGCGTTATCTTGATATAATGGTAGCCCTTGTCGTCTTTCAGAAGGATATTGTATTTCGGCTGGTTCTGCTTGATGAGGCTGCATTCGAGGATGAGGGCTTCGAACTCGCTGTCTGTCACGATATAATCGAAGTGGTCCACATGCTCCACCATTTTGAGCACCTTGGGCTCATGGCGGGCCTGCGAGCCGAAATACTGGCTCACCCGGTTTTTGAGGTGCTTCGCCTTGCCGATATATATAATATTGCCCGTTTTATCCTTCATAATGTATACGCCGGGCTGGAGCGGAAGCTTCATGGATTTCTCCCGCAGCTCTTTTAAGTTTGGATTCATGGCTTCCCCTCCTTACCAAGGTGCAGCATAAAAAACAGCCGCTGATCTCTTCTGCCGGAAATATGTCCCCTCTCTTGCGGCTATTTTTTATTGATTATATAGACGGAAAACTTCTTATAAGCTCCCACAAGTGTTTATAAAACCTTGCGAAAATGGCTTAAAATCAGGATTTTTCATGTATCTTCATTTTTCCTATCATATCTCTGTATCAGATGGCTTTGTAAGATTGGGCACCATGTAGGCACCACGGAAGCTGCGAAATACATGGCAAAAATTATTTGTTTTAATTCTTTTCCGCACTGTCTTTTCTAAAGAACTTTTGGAAGAGCAAGCATAGGAAAAGGGTACCCTTTCCGTAAAATGCGCCGCATTTTCGCTTGTTGGGAATATCCCAAACCCTTTAGCAAATACCGATTTGTAAATTATATACTACCCTCATTTATCTTCCTTTTTAATACTTATTTTTTGATTTTTCTTATTTTTCCCAAAGCCTGAATACAGATGCTTTGTTAATGAATTCCAACCAGATATATTAACCCTTTTTGCTCCCATTTCCAATGATCTGCGAATACATTCTGCTATTACAGCTTTAGCAAATCCTTTACCTTCTTCCTCTTTTTTGGTGCATACAACTTCTATTTCCACATCCGAATTTGCAACATCAAGATATCCCATACACGAGGAAACTGGATTCTTACTTCCATCAAGTAAAACTATACATAATTCTTTTTTTGTAAAGGGATTCTCTCTTGAATAACGGTATGCCCATGCAATTTCTTCATCAAAATTTGCATTGGGATTAAATGCTGAAAAACGGAATCGTTCCAGCCTCTCTATGTCCAAAAAGATATTTTCGTCAGTCAAAGTATATCCGTTAGGCAAGTCTATTGTAGGAAGAACAATATCCTCCGCACAGTATTCAAAGGTAATGTCTTCGTAACTCACACTAATATATTTATGGTTGCGAAGAACCTCTATTTCTAACAAACTGCTTTCTGAACAATAAATGGAATATGTATTTTCAAAATTACCACCCATGTCCAAAAAATGCACCATTTCCTCCAAAATCTGTTCATCATCCTGAGCAAATATTGTAGCAGTATTCCCCCCGCATGCTTCTAGGATTATAAAACCTAGCAATACTCCATCTTCATCAAAAAATAATTCCGCCGATTTTGCAAAAATTTCTGGATTCCTAGATTCTGGTGTCCACAAGCCATATCTCCAACCATATAATCGGCCCAATGTCCAATTATGATTTCCTTTCCCGTATAAATCTGTTTGGAGACAAACCATGTTCTGAAAATCATTCGATTCAAGGATGATATTTCTATGATATATTTTATTCATATACGCACCTCTACAAATCGGTATTTATCAATGTCTGTACAATTAAAATTACATCACTCAAATATGCAGTTTTCTATCTTTTTCTGCATTCTTCCCCTTGCAAAATGGCAGAGTCATCCACCCTTGTCAACGATAAAATAAACAGGCTACGCTCGCCGTTGACAAGGGTGTCTGCGTGGCAGACAAGAGAACAAAAGCAACGAGTGCTTTCGTCCTCACATAATATAGTATTTCATTATATCTGTCTATATTGTTTTATATCGCCGTAGGAAATTCGGGCACCATTTGGGCACCAAAGCGTTAAAAATCATTACTGTTTTGAGTGACGTAATCTGTAAAAAGGTCCGTATTTCCAAGGGTTTCTGCCGTTTAATACTTTTCGATACCACAAAATCAAATACTATTTTTTATTATACCGCATTCCGGACGCCTCTTCCACCCCGTTCAGAAGAGACTGAGCTGTGAGGCCTCATACCCCTGGCGGTACAGGCGGATGATATCCTGCATGTGGTAAAGCAGGCCTGTTTCCCGGCATTCCGCTGTAAATTCTTTCCACAGCTCCGCCGCCCGAGGGCTCGTGCAGCGGTAAGCATTGCCATACTGCCTGCGGTAACGCTCGGGCAGTTCTTCCCCCGGGAAGGCTTTTTCCAGTTTTGCATAGTACCAGTCCCGCTGGTTCTGGCGGAGGGTCATGCCGAAGGCGGGGTATACGAACCGCGCGCCGCTCTCCGCCGCCCGGCGCACGACCTCCCGCACGTTTTCCGGCGTATCCTCGAGAAAGGGTAAAACGGGCATGAGGAGGATCCCCGCAGTGAGCCCGGCTTTTGCGAGCTGCTCCACCGCTTTCAGCCGCTCGGACGGCCCCGAAACATTCGGCTCGATTTTCTCCGCCAGCCGGGGATCGCAGGTGGTAATCGTGAGCTTGCAGAGCACAGGCGAATGGGAGCGGATGTCCGTTAAAACGTCGATATCCCGGGCAATCAGCGCGCTTTTGGTGGCAATGGCCGCGCCGAAGCCGTAGGCATTCAGCAGTTCTAGCGCGTGGCGGGTGAGCTGATACCCGCTTTCCAGGGGATTATACGGGTCGCTCATGGAGCCGGTGCCCACCACCCCCGGTTTCACCTTGCGTCGCAAATCGTTCCGGATGATTTCAAGCGCATTTTCCTTGACGCGCACACGGTCGAAATCCTCGATACCGTAGCATTCGCTCCGGCTGTCGCAATACACGCAGCCGTGGCAGCAGCCCCTGTAAATATTCATGTTATAATCGGTGCCGAACCACGAGGTGCTTTTTGTGCGGGTCACGATCGTTTTTGCGGGAACCGTTTCCATTAAGAGCACCTCCTTTTGTGCCGAAAGGCCGAAGGGCAGATAGAAGCGCTTCTATCTGCCCTTTTGCACCTATTCCCCGGAAAGCGCTTCGTTAGGCGGTTTCGATGCTGGCCGCCTGCTGGAGGCCCAGCTTTTTGACGGCGTTTTCCCTCATTTTATATTTCAGGATTTTTCCGGCCGCGTTCATGGGGAAGGAATCCACAAAGTCCACATACCGCGGCGTTTTATGCTTGGCCATATGGGAAGCCACAAATTCCTTGATTTCCTCTTCCGTGGCGGTCTCCCCGTTTTTCAATATGATGCAGGCCATGATCTCCTCGCCGTAATCCTTATCCGGCACGCCGATGACCTGCACATCCGAAACCTTCGGATGTGTGTAGATAAAGTCCTCGATCTCCTTCGGGTATATGTTCTCGCCTCCGCGGATGATCATATCCTTGATGCGGCCTGTGATCCGATAGTTGCCGTTTTCATCCCTGCGGGCCATGTCGCCGGTGTGGAGCCAGCCGTCCTTATCGATGGCCGCCGCGGTGGCCTCCGGCATCTTATAATAGCCCTTCATGATGTTATAGCCACGGGCCACGAACTCGCCGTCCACATTATCGGGCAGGTCCTCTCCCGTTTCGGGGTCCACGATCTTGCACTCCACCCCAAAGATATTGCTGCCCACAGTAGCCACGCGGGTTTCAATGGAATCGGTGGTCTTGCTCATGGTGCAGGCGGGAGACGCCTCGGTCTGGCCGTATGTAATGCAGATCTCATCCATGTGCATTTTTTCGATGACATCCTGCATCGCCTTGATGGGGCAGGGGCTGCCGGCCATGATGCCGGTGCGCATATGGGAGAAATCCGTCTTTTCAAAATTCTCGTGCCCGAGCATCGCAATGAACATGGTGGGAACGCCGTGGAAGGCGGTAATCTTTTCCTGGGTGATGCAGGCGAGCCCCTTGCGCGGGGAGAAGGCGGTGATCGGGCACATGGTGGTGCCATGCGTCATCGACGCGGTCATGGCGAGCACCATGCCGAAGCAGTGGAACATGGGCACCTGAATCATCATGCGGTCGGCTGTGGATAAATCCATGCAGTCGCCGATTGCCTTGCCGTTGTTTACGACGTTATAATGCGTGAGCATGACTCCCTTCGGGAAACCGGTGGTGCCGGAGGTATACTGCATGTTGCAGACGTCGTCCTTACTGACCGCAGCGGCGCGGCGGTAAACCTCTTCCACCGGGACGCGTCCGGCAAGCTGCATCGCCTCTTCCCAGGTGCGGCAGCCCGGCTTTTCAAAGCCACAGGTCACGATATTTCGGAGGAAAGGCAGCCGCTTCAGGAAGAGCGGCCTTTCCTTATCAGCGGTTTCGAGCTCCGGGCAGAGCTCCCCGATGATGCCGGAATAATCCGAATCTTTATAGCCTTCGATCATCACGAGCGTGTGGGTATCCGACTGGCGGAGGAGATATTCGGCCTCGTGTATCTTATAAGCAGAATTCACAGTTACCAACACCGCACCGATCTTCGTGGTGGCCCAGAAGGTGATGAACCACTGCGGCACATTGGTGGCCCAGATCGCCACATGGTCGCCGGGCTTCACGCCCATGGCGATGAGCGCGCGGGCGAAGGTATCCACATCGCCGCGGAACTCGCTGTAGGTTCGTTCGTAATCGAGCTCGGTATATTTAAAGGCCTGCTGGTCGGGAAATTCCTCCACCATACGGTCGAGCACCTGGGGGAAGGTGAGGTCGATCAAGCGCTCCTTCGGCCACACGTATTTGCCCGTGCCCCTTGCATTGTCCTGCAGTCTGCCGCTGCGGTCGGAGGGAGAGATGTACCGGCTCATATAATGGATGAAATGCGGGAACACGACCCCTGCGTTTTCGAGCTCGGGGGCGTAATTCTTCACCCACTCCAAGGAAATATACCCTTCGTAATTGATGGATTCGAGAGCGCGAAGCGCACTTTCAAAGGGGATATCCCCTTCGCCCATCAGGCGGTAGGAAACCTTGCCGTTTTCCATGACCGAATCCTTCACGTGCACGTATTTCACATATGCGCCGAGGTTTCGGATGGTTTCCTCCGGCTGCTCGCCCTTGAAGCGGTACGGATGATGCAGGTCCCAGAGGGCGGCCACATTATCGCTTTCCACCCGGTCGAGCAGATTTTTGAGCCTTGCGGTATCCGCATAAACGCCGTTAGTCTCCACGAGCAGCGTCACATCGTTTTCTTCCGCAAAGGGAACCAGCTCCTTTAAGGTGGAAAGGACCAGTTCATCGTCCACCTCGCCCTGCTCATCGGCATGCTCATCCCCGAGGAGCCGGATATACGGCGTTCCGAGCTTTTTGGCAAGCGCAATATATTCCCGCAGCTCCGAAAGGGTTTCCGCCTTTCTTTCCGCGTATTTCAAACTGCTGCCGGAGGAAAGACACGGGATTTCCAGGCGGAGCCTTTTGAGGTTTTCCACCGTTCCACCGATGTTTTCCTCTTTGAAGGGCCTCGCGTGCACGGAAAAAATATCGCCGCCGAGTCCTCTCATTTCAATGCCCTGAAACCCGAGGTCCTTTGCCATGGAATACATATCCGACCAGTCAAAATCCGGGCACCCCACTGTTGAAAATGCAAGTTTCATAATAACCTTCCCTTTCCTGCCATGCTTTTGTTTTCCAATGACAGCCCCGCCCTGCAAGGCCATAAAAAAAGCTCCCGCCTCCTGCTTTACCTGCAAGAGACGAAAGCAAACACTTCCGCGGTACCACTCTTCTTGGCGCAAAACGCACCCACCTTACCGGCGCATGAATCAAGCGCCGGGCAGTTGTAACGGCTGCCGCTCCGTCCACCATTACTGTGCATCCCATGCTTTCACGGCGGCCGCTCCGGGGCGAGACGGCAGGTTTCCCTCTGCTGCCTCGCACCATCTGGCAGCTCTCTTTCAGCAGGGAAACGGGCCTAATCCCCATCAAAGCGTTTTTATATAGTAACGTTATCATACCAAACCACAGGCGATTTTGTCAACAGGGTTTTTGCGATTCCGGGGGAGTTCGAAAACGCCTTCCTGCCTTTCTTTCAGCCGGGCAGAATGTTTTCTCTGGACTTTACGGAAGATAGGTATCAAGCATAGGCTCTCCTTTTCTTGATAAGTTTATGCTTTCTTCGATAAACACAAAGTGTCCCAAAAATCCTTTTCGGCAGAGAATACGGCTTCTTCGTACGGTATCAGTTCTTCCAATGGATAAAATTTTAGCTCCTTAATTCTGTATTCAATAGGTATATTTTACCACGCTCTCCCCGCATTTGTCCATCACGATCTGCCCGTTTACCCATACCTGCTCCGTGGTGACCCCATCCACCGTTTTACTGCTGCGCATGTTGTCGTTATGGTACTCATACGAAGCCTCGGTGGTTCCTTCGGTATAGCCCGTCATGCGGTTCAGCACATCGAACGTCTGCTCCGCGTTTGCCGCGCCGCTCTTCTCCACCATGTTCCCCACTGCATCGTAGGTATACGTTGTGATGAGCGGCGCTTCCACACCGCGCTGTTTGTTTTCGCTCAGCAGCTGGTCGTTTTTATTATACGTATACGTTGTTTCTTCTAAAACCGCTCCGTTCTTTTCCACCGTGAGACCTGTGCGGTTCGAATTATCATCGAAGGTATAGGTCTGCTTTGTGCCGTCCGGCAGGAGGGCTATCTTCAAACGGTTCAGGCCGTCGTAGGTATATTCCGTGGTTCCGGAAAGGCCGGTCTTCGTGTGCTCGTTGCCGTCCACATAATAGGTACAGGCAAAATAGCAAAAGGCGAAAGATGAATTCTCTTTCGCCTTTCCTGTAATCATATTTTTAAATTAATTCAAGAAGTAATAAGCATACACTAAATTGTGCTCGTTGCCGAGCTAGACAGGGTGAAATAGCAACAAGCCCCTGATCAATTTGAACCGAACCAGTAAAAACGGACAATAGACAAGAAGCCCCCTGATGTAGGATAA
>CAUBKG010000043.1 GCA_958436475.1 uncultured Clostridia bacterium | reverse complement strand
CTAGAAGCAACAGATTTACAGTCTGCCCCCTTTGGCCACTCGGGAACTCTCCCATATAAAATTGGAGCTGGTGGACGGATTTGAACCCCCGACCTGCTGATTACAAATCAGCTGCTCTACCAGCTGAGCTACACCAGCACTTCCTACTACTGCTCTCGATGCAGCGAAGATTATGTTATCATAAAACCCGGAATCTGTCAAGCAGTTTTTCGCCTGTTTTTGCAGAGGGAAAACGAGCCCCGCCCCTTAGCCGGATGCGGGCAGGGGGCGGGGCTCGGAACCATATGTTATATCTGCCGCAGATACCGGCCGTTGATATAGCCGGTTCCTCCGCCCGGCAGCCGAATGCGGCACCAGCCCTGCGGCGTTTTCCCGAGGATTTCCACGCGTGTGCCGCCCGGTAGGCGGCGGAGCACCGGGTGGCGGGTCGAACCCCCGGAGCGGACGCGTACTTCCTCCCGCCCCGTTACCCTGGCGAACTGCGCCGGATGCTTTTCCCCGAGCTCCCGCCCGGACGTTTTCCCGTCCTCTTCCGGCGATGCGAGCCACGCGGCGTATTTTGACCAGAAATCCGGCGGTTCCTGCCCGAGTGCCCAAAAGCCCGCTCCTTTGAGCCGGTAACGGCTTATCACCCTTACCTTTGCTTCCAGTGAGCGTTCATCCTCCAGCCAGACG
Organism: uncultured Clostridia bacterium; assembly: GCA_958436475.1. Classification (GTDB taxonomy): domain Bacteria; phylum Bacillota; class Clostridia; order Oscillospirales; family Acutalibacteraceae; genus CAUBKG01. The sequence goes on along the minus strand of CAUBKG010000043.1, from coordinate 16,865 downwards.
GTATAATGCCCCGGCGTCATCTGCCTGCCGTTTAAAATGGGGAGGCTTCCCGGTGTGATTTCGGCCTGCGCCCGCGGGGCCGCCGCCTCTTCTTCCCAGACAGGGATAGCGTTGTAACGCGAAAGGAGGGACTCCGCCTCCATAAGGCCGATGCCTTCGCCCTGAAACCGCCCGTCGGTGCTCCACACGCGGCCATACAGCGGAATCCCCAGCACGATTTTTTCCGGCGGCACCTGTGAAACGGCATAGCGCACCGAACGTTCCACAAAGCCGAGGCTCGCCACCGGCCCCTCGGCTCCGCCGGAGGAATGTTCGTCATACGCCATGAGGAGCAGGTGGTCGCTGTGCTGTGCCAGCGCCGCGTAATCATAGGAGCCGTGCCAGCCCGTGTTTTTTCCTTCGGGATTGGCCGCCACGGCGATCGAAAGCTCGCTGCCCTCCGGTAGACGCGCGCGGAGCAGGCGAATAAACTCCGTATAATCCGTCCGGCTCTTTTCGGTGAGGTTTTCAATATCGATATTCACGCCGTCCAGCCGGTTCTGCCGCACGGCGCGGGCCACGTGGTCCGCCAGCAGCTCCGGTTCTTCCAGCGCCTTTTCCCCCGCTTCCCGGTTCCAGTGGTTGCTCAGGAAGGGGACGACCCGCACGCCCTCCCCATGCATGGCCCGGATAAACGGCAAGCTGACCGCGTCGCTGTGCAGGGCGCCGTCCGGCCGAATGGAGAAAAAGCCCGGCGATACCGCCGTAAGGCAGCCGGATGCGGCGCGTGCCGCTTCGATCTGCCGCGCTGCAGAGCCTGCGTACAGATACGCCATGGTATAGCGCTTCTTCTCTTTTTCCTCCCGGAACACCGAAAACGGGACGGACGCCACCACCTTTTCCCCGCACTTCACTTTAACGGCGCGGATATTCTTTCCTGCCCCTTTTGTTTCAATATCCTTCAAAATCCGCTCCCGTTCCTGCCGCAGGCAGTCGGCGGCCCCGGCGAGGCTTCCCTGCCCGCTCGAAACGATTGCATCGGCCGAGCCATCCAAATTTTCGGCGAGCCGGATGGAATCATACATAGCTATTTTCTCCCTTCGCTCCAATCTCTTTACCTTTTATATGTATGACAGGAGGCGGCGTTCCATGAGGATATCAAAAAGAAAAGCCCGCAGAGGCGGGCCGGGCTTCGGCTGCTTCTGCGGGTCAATGTGTTTTTGAGGGATTCCCCTATTATTCTTTTGCTTCGGGTTTTATCGCCGCGATGGAAAGCTCCTCGAGCTGCTGCGCATCCACTTCGGATGGGCAGCCGGTCATGGGCTCGGAAGCATCCTTCAGCTTCGGGAAGGCGATAACGTCCCGCAGGCTTTCCCCGCCGAGCAGCTGGAGCACCAAGCGGTCCAGCCCCAGGCCCATACCGCCGTGGGGCGGTGCGCCGTACTGGAACGCGCCGGTTAAAAATCCGAATTTTTCCTCCGCCTCCTCCTTGCTGAGGCCAAGGGCCGCGAACATCCGGCCCTGAAGCTCCGGGTCGGTGATACGGATGGAGCCGGAAGCCATTTCCATGCCGTTGAGCACAAGGTCGTACGCCTTGGCGCGCACCTTTGCCTTATCGGTATCGAGCAGGGGGATATCCTCATCCATGGGAGAGGTGAAGGGGTGGTGCATGGCAACGAATTCGCCCGCATCCTCATCCCACTCGAAGAAGGGGAATTCGGTGATCCAGAGGAAGTTGAACCGCCCCTCCGGAATCAGATTCAGCCGGTGGGCGAGCTCGCACCGCAGGCCGCCGAGAGCGGCGAGCACCGTGCTGTTTTTATCGGCTACGAAAAGGGCAACGTCTCCCTTCTCTGCGCCAAGGCGCGCGAGCAGGGCGTTCATGTCCTCTTCGGAAAGGAACTTGGCAAACGACGAGGAGGTGGCTTCCTCCGTCATCCGGATGAAAGCGAGGCCCTTTGCGCCGTAGCCCTTGACGAAATCGGTCAGCTTATCGATCTCCTTGCGGCTGAGGACGGCGGCCGCCCCTTTCGCCACGACGGCGCGCACGCTGCCCCCGTTTTTCACCGCACCGGAAAACACGCCGAACCCGCAGTTTTCCACGAGGTCGGAAACGTCGCACAACTCCATACCGAAGCGGGTATCGGGCTTATCGGAGCCATAGCGGCGCATGGCCTCCGCATAGGTGAGGCGCGGCAGGGGGGTGGGGATATCCACATCCAGCACCTGCTTCAGCAGATAGCGCACAAACCCCTCGTTCACTTCCATCACGTCTTCCATATCCACAAAAGACATTTCGAGGTCGATCTGGGTGAATTCGGGCTGGCGGTCGGCCCGGAGGTCCTCGTCGCGGAAGCAGCGGGCAAACTGGATATAGCGGTCGAAGCCCGCTACCATCAGAAGCTGCTTATAAAGCTGCGGCGACTGCGGCAGCGCATAAAACTTGCCCGGATGCACGCGGGAGGGCACGAGATAATCCCGCGCGCCTTCGGGCGTGGACTTCATCATAATGGGAGTTTCGATTTCGATAAAACCGCAGGAATCGTAATAATCGCGCGCGGCCTTCACGATCTTGTGGCGCATCAGGATATTGCGCTGGAGATCGGGGCGGCGCAGGTCGAGATAGCGGTATTTCAAGCGGAGCTCTTCCTTGGTCTGGCTGTTTTCCATGATTTCGAAGGGCGGCGTTTTCGCCTTGGAAAGCACGCGCAGCTCTGTGACCGCGATTTCGATATCGCCGGTGGGAAGCTCCGCGTTTTTGGCGCTTCGCTCCCGCACCGTGCCCTTTGCCGCCACCACGAATTCGCTCCGCAGCTCGGAAGCCGCTTCAAAAATCTCCCTGCCGGCGGTATCGTCGAACGCGAGCTGGACGATGCCGGTGCGGTCGCGCAGGTCTACGAAGATCAGCGCGCCGAGATTCCTCTGCCTCTGCACCCAGCCGCATACGGTGACTTCTTTTCCCACCTGCTCTTTCCGCAGTTCTCCGCAATAATTGGTTCTGCGAAGGGTTCCCATTCCTGCCATGTTTCTATTTCCTCCAAACGTTTGGTTCTCTGAGCTTAAGATTCCAGCTGCTCCACGCTCTCGGTGAGCTCGCCGAGCGCGCTGCGGATGGTTTCTTCGTAAATTTCTTCGGTGAGGCGGCTCCAGCCGATCTCCCGGCGGTCTCCCGTTTCCATGTTCTTGAGCACGGCCATGCCGCTTTGAAGCTCGTTCTCGCCGAGCACCAGCGAACGGCGCGCGCCGATGCGGTCGGCATATTTCATCTGCGCCTTGAGGCTGCGGCCCATGGTATCGCATTCCGCCGCAAAGCCTTCCGCACGCAGCTTTTCGCAGAGCTTTGCCGCCTGCTTCGCCGCGGCCTCCCCCATGGAGGCAATGTAAATTTCACACGTTTTTTTCGGTGGGAACGGAACGCCCGCCGCTTCCATCACCATCAGAAGGCGTTCGAGGCCCATTGCAAAGCCGAGCGCCGGCGTATGGGGGCCGGAAAGCTCCTCCACGAGGCCGTCATACCGGCCGCCGCCGCACACGGTTCCCTGCGCGCCGATGGTATCGGTGGTGAATTCGAACACGGTGCGGGTGTAATAATCCAGCCCGCGGACGATATCGGTGTTCACGGTATAGGCGATGCCGAGGGACGAAAGCCCCTCCTTCACACCTTCAAAATGCTCGCGGCATTCGCTGCATAAATAATCGAGCACCTTGGGAGCTCCTTTGGCGATTTCCGAGCAGACGGGGCTTTTACAGTCTAAAATCCGCATGGGGTTGCGCTCCAGGCGGTCGAGGCAGGTGGCGCAAAGCTCGCCCTTTCTCTCTTCAAAATATTCCCGCAGCTTCTGTTGGTATTGCCCCCGGCACTCCGGGCAGCCGATGGAATTGATATGGAGGGAAAGCTGCGTGACCCCCACCGAGCGCAGGAGCGCGTTTGCGAGGGCGATGACCTCCACATCCGCCAGGAAAGAGGCGGCGCCGTACATTTCCGCGCCGAACTGGTGGAATTCGCGGAGCCGGCCCGCCTGCGGCTTTTCGTAGCGGTAACAGGAGACGAGATAACACGTTTTCACGGGCATGGATTCATTGTGCAACCCGTTTTCGAGAAACGCGCGCGCCGCGCCCGCCGTGCCCTCCGGGCGAAGGGTGATATCGTCCCCGCCCTTGGTGGTGAAGCGGTACATTTCCTTCTGCACGATATCGGTGGTATCCCCCACCGAGCGTTGAAAAAGGCGGGAATCTTCGAACACCGGGAAACGGATTTCAGAGAAGCCGTAAAGCGCCGCGGTCTCGAGGAGGGTCTTCTCCACGTGCTGCCATTTATACGAGTCGGCCGGAAGAACGTCCGCCGTGCCCTTTAACCGTTTGAAATTCATGGTTTCCATCCTTTGCTGCGTAATACGTCCTGCATTGCCGGGCCGCCTGGGCGGCTCAGTGCTAACTTATTAATAATAGTATATTTTCCGCGAAATGAAAAGGGAAAACGGAAATTTTTCTCTTTTTCCGGGGGCGCAGGGCAGAAAAAAGCCGCCGGGGAGCCGGCGGCTGAAAAACAGATGAAATTCCCCCGGCTTCAAACGCCCGGGTTTACGATATTGCGCCAGTCGAGGTCGCCTCGCTCCAGGCCGTGGATGAGCATTTCCCCCGTGGCAATATTGGTGGCGATCGGGACGTTATGGACATCGCACAGGCGGAGGATGTTCATTTCGTTCGGCTCATGGGGCTTCGGGGAAGACGGATTGCGAAAGAAAAGGACCATATCGATCTCGTCGCATCCGATGCGCGCGGCGATCTGCTGGTCGCCGCCCTGCGAGCCGCTTAAAAACCTCTGGATCTCGAGGCCCGTCGCTTCCGCGACGAGGCGGCCGGTCGTCCCGGTGGCGCAGAGGTTGTGGCGGCTCAGAATCCCGCAGTAGGCAATACAGAACTGAACCATGAGTTCCTTTTTATCATCATGGGCGATCAGTGCAATGTTCATCTATACATAAACTCCCTTCCGGTGGATATGGCTCTGTTTTATGGCATCACGAGCGGCACATGCTCCCCGCTGAGGCGGCGACCGAGGCGGGAAAACGCACCCGCGGCCGGGCGTTTTGCATCGGCAAGCGTTTCCCTGCTGCCGGGCAAAAGCCTCGCATCCTCCGGGACCACGCCCAAAAGCTGGAGGCGCGTGCCGTCTATCATACGGTCGATCCCGGGGCAGCCGCGCGGCTTTTTCGGAAACCGGTTCACGAGGAGAAAGGCCTCTTCTATGCCGGCCTCCCTCAGCTCCAGTACGGCCTTGGCCGCGCCCCGGAGCGAAAGCTCATCCGGCAATGCGACCACCAGCGCGGCGTCCGCTCCCGCGGCGGCCACAGAAAAGCCCGTGCCGAATCCCGCAGGGCCGTCGATCAAAATAAAATCAAATTGCTCGGATAACCGCGTCATGAGGTTGCGGAAGGCCGTGGGGTCGCAAAAATCCCGCGTTCGTGCAGGCCCGGCCAGCAGGAAAACGGAAGGAAAGCCGGGAACGGCGAGCAAAGCGGAATCCGCATCGCACCGGCCGGCAAGAACGTCTCCCAAATCGAACGCGACCGATTCTTCCATTTGCAGCAGCAGATCGAGCCCGCGCAGGCCCGCATCCGCATCTACTAAAAGCACCCGTTTGCCGAGGCTCCCGAGCGCCATGGCACAGCCGGCGGCAGCCGTGGACTTTCCCGTGCCGCCCTTGCCCGACGTGATGAGATATTTCTTCAAAATCAAAATCGCTAGCTCCTCTTTTACAAGAGTAACACATTTCTTGGGAAAAAGTCAAGAAATTTGTTTGTTTTTCATAGAAAATCAGAGGGGTTACGGCAACAACTCACCCGATTGCGAGGGGGTAAAGGTATCGCCGGAATAGTTGTAATACGCCTTGAAAATTTCCGCGGCCGCGGCGGCGACCTCGGGGCTCGAAGAACCGTGCTCCACAATGATGCACACGGCGATTTCCGGGTCTTCATACGGGCCGTACCCCATGAAGAGGACGTTTTCATTATCCACATACTTGCCGTTGCGCTTGGGGCCGACCTGCGCGGTGCCGGTTTTGCCCGCAACGGTCACGGGAACATCGGCAAACGCGTTCCGGATGGATTGATAATTTTCATTTACCACCTGATACATACCCTTCTGCACCGGCTCGTATGCCGAGGCGGAAAACTCAGCAACATTGAGCACCTCCGGCTCGGTTTCCTTCACGATCCTCTGATCGCCATAGGAATTCACGCTCTTTAACAGATGCGCCTTCATGCGGGTGCCATTGTTGGCGATGGTGGCACAGTAAGAAACAAGCTGCAGGGGGCTGAACTGGTTGTTTGCCTGACCGATGGAGAACTGGACCACGTCGCCCGCTTCCCAGCGGATGCCCTTCTGCTCACGGTATTCCTTTCCATCCAGCACGCCGGGGTTTTCCTTGAATTCCTGCTCGAGGCCGGTGGCTTCGCCGAGCCCCAGCTGCTTGCAGTAATAATCGAGCGTCTCGATGCCGGTGCGGCGGCCGCTCTCATAGAAGAAGATATTGCAGGAAACGCGCAGCGCCGAAGTCACATTGATGCTGCCGTGACTGCCGAGGCAGGAGAAGGTGTGATCCTGGAAATAGCGGTAATACCGGTTGCAGGTGATGCGCCCGGTGGGGGTAATGGCTCCCGCCGTAAGAGCCGAAAGCGCCACGGCAGGCTTGAAGGTGGAGCCGGGGCGGTAAATCCCCTGAAATGCGCGGTTGGTAAGGGGGCCGTTTTCCCGTACCTTGATATCGTTATAATCCTCGTTGATGTCATAAGAAGGATAGGTGGCGGCGGCGAGGATCTCGCCCGTTTTCACCTTGTATACCACGGCGGCGCCCGCATCGGCCACCTTGCTGTCTGCAAAAGTCTTCTTTGTTTTGGCCTGCAGATCCAGAATTTTGTTTTTGAGGATCTCCTGCGTTTCTTCCTGCAGACGCTTATCAAGGGTGAGCATGACCGTGTTGCCGGGCTGCGGCTCCTCGGTAACGGTAACGTCGGTCACGGCGCCGCTTGCATCCTGCGTGATGATGCGCGAGCCGCTGATGCCCCGCAGCTCGTTTTCAAACGCGGCCTCGGCGCCGGAGCGTCCGATGGTATCGTTCATCTTATAGCCCTCTTCTTTTTTCGCCTTGTATTCATCGGCGTAAATGGGGCTGATGGAGCCGACGATGTGCGGCGCGATGCTGCCGCTCACATATTCGCGGATAGGCTCCGAGTTAACGTCCACACCCGGGATCAGGTAATTCTGCTCCTTGATTTTCATCATGGTTTCATCGGAGATATCGGTGGAGAAGGTATAGGGAACGGTCAGCGAATAGCCAATGCTCTCCATCTCGTACCGGACGCCCATGATCCGGCGCTGGATATCGGGCTCATAGCCCTCGAGGCCGTATTTCTCCACCATTGCGTCAAAGCAGTTCTCGGCGGTCGCGTAATGGTTGAGCTTCAGGGCCTTTATCATTTTGGAGACTTTTTCATCCTGATCTTGCACAAAACCGTAGGGCGCGGTTGTTTCCAGGGGGAGATTATCCTCCCATGTTTCGCCCGCGGAGGCGAGCAGCTTCGTGAGGGTATCGATGGTGTAATTGAGGTTATCGTCCGGCAGGAAGGCCTTATCGAAAACCACGGCGTACCCCATCCGGTTCACGGCAAGCGGGCGGCCGTACCGGTCCACGATCTCGCCGCGCGCCGCCTCGACCGACATCGTGCGCACGCTGCCCTTATCCGCCTGCTCGCGGAAGTCAGAGCCCTTCAGGATCTGCAGGCGAAAAAGCTGCGCGGCAAACAGAAGGAATACGGCGGTCAGAATCAGCGCGAGAATGAGGATTCTTGGGGACTTTTTGTTTTCTTCTTCCATAAAAAAGCCTCCTTTCCGGAACACCGTCTGCCCTTATTCCGCGCGGCGCATGCGTTTGACCGCGGCGCGGGAAATCAGGTAAAACGGGAGGATGAATACAAGCGAATATGCAAGGCGGGGCAGCGCGAAATGCACGAACTGGTAACCGAGCATTTCCCTGCCCGCCATCACATAGAAAAAGAACCAATTGCACAGCTCATAAAACAGCAGGGAGAAAAAGGTGAGGAGGATGGCGCTGAGAAGGCTGTTGCGCATGAGATGGATGACCATCAGCCCGCAGGCGCAGCCGATCACCAGCAGCAAAATCGCGTGAAAGCCCGCAGTCTGGAGAGACGTGATATCCCATAAAACGCCCGCGAGGAGGCCCAAAAATCCGCCCACGAGCTCCCGCTCGAACATGCCGATGCAAACCACCGCGGGAATGAGGAGCAGCGGGTAAACGCCGCCGATGCGGGGCATTAAGTAAGGCGCGGATTGGAGAAGGAAAATGAGGATCAGCATAAGGATATGAAAAAATACCCTTACGCGCACGGCGTGGTCTTTCATTCCGCCGCCCCCGTTCCCCCCTGCGGCGCGGCCGTCGGCTCCTGGAGCACGCCGCCCTGGCCGTTGAAGGAGGTGATGATGAGAACGTCTCTCAGCTCGAGGATATCGGCCGCCGGCTCAATGACCGCATAGGCGGAAATATCGGAGCCGCTCTGGTTCACTTCCCTAATGGTGCCGATGAGCAGATCCTTCGGGAAAATGCCGGTGATGCCGGTGGTGACCACGAGGTCGCCCGCCGCGGCGCTCCCGGTGGGGGAAAGGTAATTCAGGCGGCAAAGCCCCTTGGAGGCGAGGTCCAGCGAGCCGGTTACCACGCCGGTATCGCCTCTCGTGCGGCTGTCGATCGCGGCGACGTTCATCGAGGTATCGAGCAGGGTGGTCACCGTGGAATAGGTGGGAGCCACGGTGGAAACATAGCCCACGAGGCCGTCTGCCGTGATAACCGGGTCATGGGGGGACACCCCCTGGAGGGAGCCCTTGTCGATGGAGAAGGAATATCCCTCCGAGCCTGCGTCGCGCGAAATCACCTTGGCGGGGGCGAGCTCAAAATCGGGGTAATCGTCCCGGAAGCCGAGGTAATCCTTATACATTTCATTTTCATGCTTATACGTATCGAAGTCAATGAGATTTTTTGTCAGCTCGTTGACCCTGCCTTTCAGCTCCTCATTTTCCTGCCGCAGGCGGTCCCTTTCTCCCCAGGCGCCGAAAAAGTCCCCCACCCAGTCGGAAACAGAGGCGCCCGCCTTCTGGAGCGGGGAAAAAATTGCGCCAAAGACGGTGGACTGCGGCGCAGACCACACTCCTGTGGCGGAAACGGCGATCATGATGATAATTAAGCCCACGATCACCGCACACATGATCTTGAAATGCATACTGCGTAAAAAATCCCGCACGGCCCTTGCCTCCTTTGGAACGGATAAGATGAACAAATGGGCGGCTGTGCACCGCCCATCCTCAATTTTTTCTGAAAATTACTTGAAGCTGACTTCCAGGCGCTTGCCCGTGCCGGCAACCACGCAATCCAGCGGGTTTTCCGCCACGTTTACCGGCATGTTGGTTTCCCTTGCGATCAGCTGGTCGAGGCCGCGCAGGAGCGCGCCGCCTCCCGTGAGCATGATGCCGCTGTCGATAATATCGGCCGAAAGCTCCGGCGGGGTTTTTTCGAGCGTGGAACGGATGGCGTCCACAATCTGCATGAGCGGGTCATTCAGCGCCTCGCGCACCTCTTCCGCCGTGATGACGATGTTCTTGGGCAGGCCGTCCATCAGGTTGCGGCCCTTCACTTCCATCGAGCCCTCTCCTTCGTACTGGAAGGCAGAGCCGATCTGGATCTTGATGGCCTCCGCCGTGCGCTCGCCGATCAGAAGATTATATTTCTTTTTGATATAGTTGATGATGGCTTCGTCGAAATCGTCTCCCGCAACGCGGACCGAACGGGCGGTTACGATATCGCCGAGGGAAATAACGGCCACCTCCGAGGTGCCGCCGCCGATATCCACTACCATGCTGCCGGTCGGCTCCCACACGGGCATGCCCGCACCGATCGCCGCCGCCATGGGCTCTTCAATGAGCTCCACATAACGGGCGCCGGCCTGCTTTGCGGCGTCTTCCACCGCGCGGCGCTCCACTTCGGTAACGCCGGAGGGAATGCAGATGACCACGTTTGCGCGGGTGAGATAGGCGTTTTTCAGCGCCTCACGGATGAAGCGCTTGAGCATGGCGGCGGTTACGTCGAAGTCTGCGATCACGCCGTCCTTCAGCGGGCGCACGGCCTGGATGGAGCCGGGCGTTCTGCCGATCATTTCCTTTGCCTCCGTGCCGACGGCGCGGACGGCATCGTTGCGGATATCCACCGCCACAACGGACGGTTCCCGCATGATGATCCCCTTGCCCTTCATAAAGACGAGGGTGTTAGCTGTGCCAAGGTCGATTCCGATATCCTTGCTGAACAAATTGATTTCCCCTTTCCACTCTATCCGGAAGCCGTTTTCGCTGCCCGAAAACGGAACGTGAGCTCATAACACGTAGTTTTTTACCTTACTATTATAACCGCTTGGAAAGTTTTTCACAATATATCGCAATAAAAAATTTGTCAATAAAATATGAACAAAAATGGCGGTGTTTCACAAAATTCCACCCCTCCGAAAGGGCGGCTTACCTGCGGGACGGAAATATGCCGAAGCTTCCGAGCAGGCGGGCCGTTTCGGCGGCGGGCAGGCCCATAATGGTGTAAAAATCGCCGTTGATGCGTTTCACCAGCACGCAGCCCGGTCCCTGGATGCCATACGCGCCCGCTTTATCCATCGGGTCGCCGGTGCGCACGTAGGCTTCGATCATCCGGTCGGAAAGGGGGTAAAATTCCACCTCCGCGGTGCTGACGAAGGATTTTGCCGCGGGCCCGCCGGTTACGCACACGCCCGTGTGCACCCGGTGCACGCCGCCTGAAAGCGACCGCAGCATTCGGCACGCTTCCCGCTCGTCCCGCGGCTTGCCGAACACCCGGCCCCGCAGCTCCACGATCGTATCGGAACCGAGTACCACGCCGCCGTGCAGGGCAGCCACTTCCCCCGCCTTGCCTTCCGCGAGCTGCCGTGCGGCGAGCGGTGCGCCGTCTGAAAAATCGGCCCGTTCCTCGCCTTTTGCCGGGATTACGGAAAACTCGTACCCGAGCATTTGGAGAATTTCCCGCCTTCGGGGCGAGGCAGAGGCTAAAACCAGCTTTGCTTCCATACTATTTCACTCCCGTGGAGCCGAAGCCGCCGGCTCCGCGCTCCGTTTCGCCGAGTGTATGTGCTTCCTCCACCGCCATATGGCAGACGGGAACCACCGCCAGCTGAGCAATGCGCTCCCCGTTTTCGATCACGTATTCCGCATCGGATAAATTGATGACGCCCACGCCCACCTCGCCGCGGTAATCGCTGTCTATCACGCCGACGGAATTGGAAAGCGCGATCCCCTTTTTTGTTGCAAGGCCGCTGCGCGCGAACACGAGCGCCACATACCCGGCGGAGGGCAGCTCCAGAGCAAGGCCGGTGGGGATGATCTTCCGCTCCATGGGCTTTAGCGAGACCGGCTCCGAAAGGCAGGCGCGCAGGTCCATGGCGGCGCTGCCGGGCGTGGCGTAGGCAGGCAGCTCGGCCGCCGGGTTGATCCGTTTGATTTTCAGCGTCTCGTTCATATCGGTTATTCCTTTCTATTGCACCGCGCGCCGGTAAAGGCCACGGGTAAATTTTCCCGGAAAGGGCCCGCCGTTTTGATGCAGCCGGAGAATTTCGGCGCATTCCTCTTTGGTTTCGGTCTGGAACAGGAGGAGTGAAAAGTCGATTGGCCCGAAATTTTCCAAACAATCCCCCGCCCAGAGGGGAACGGAATTGAGCACCTCCGAGCACCCCATCCGGCAGCGGACGGGAAACTGCGCTTTTTTCCGGTCGGTCAGAACGCTTTTTCCGCCGCATGCCGCGCAGGAACGCCCGTTTGCGGCGGGGCAGTTGCGCGTGAGCATGAGCGGCAGCCGCCCATACGTCGCCGCGCCGCGCGGCAGGCTCCCGCCGAGGGAGGATATCTGCCGGAAGGAAAGCTCAAAGGATACCGCCGCTTCCCGGAAGCCCATTTGCTCCGCTTCCGTGAGCGAAAGGGTATTGAACAGGTTCATACCGACGCCCGCCATGGTTTCAAAGCCTTCGGAAAGGGCGAGAGCCGCCGCGCCGAGGTTGCCGGCGCACGCCTTCGTTACCCCTTGCCGCTGTGCGGCGGCAAGCATTTTCTTCGCCGCCTCTTCCCGGCCGAACAGGCCGCGCGGGATATCCGCGCACAGCTTTTCGGGGGGAAGGGCCGCCGCTGCCCGCTCCCAGTCGCATTCAAGCGGCAGGAGGATGCGGGAAAGGGCGGAAACGTCCTTCGGCACCTGGCTGAAGGAACGGAAAAACGCATAGGTCCGGCACGGCCCCGACGTGTGAGGGGAAACGGCAAGGGGCGCCGCCCGGAGGGTCAGGCTCCTGCCCCCGGCGCGGAGCTCGTCCAGCTGCGCCACGGCCTGCCTGCGCAGGGCGTTGAGCTCCGACGCGGGCAGCCTCAGCCCTTCTTCGACCGTACCGGAAAAAACCTTAATAAAGTAAGGCGTGCCGCCGAGCCGGTTCATGCGGGCTTCGGCTTCTTTGCCCGTTATCCCGCCCGGCTCCGCCGGGAGGGGTACGGGGCCCGCCGCATAGGCGGTATGCGCGCCGTCAGACAATATAAGCCCTGCGGGCTCGCCGCGGCGGAGGGTGAGCTCCGCTGCAAGCGGTACCCTCTGCGGCTCCCGCCGGACGGCGGAACGGATTTCGGAAAGAAGCTGCTCCGGCGCCGCGTCTTCCCTTTGGCGCACGCCAAACATTGGTCTGCCCCGTGTTTCGTTCAGATATCCGTTCGTAAACCCGGAACGGGAAAAAACGCCCTCGAGCCGGCGGCTCCAAGCGGGCAGCTCGGCAGAACCGTCCCGCGCGGCGCGGCAGGCGCCGACCGCGGCCGCCACATATTCCGGCCGCTTCATGCGGCCCTCGATTTTAAACGAGCAAACGCCCGCCCGCGCCATTTCCCCGAGGAGCGGAAGGGCGGAAAGGTCTTTCAGACTCAGGTCGTGCCCCGTGCCGCCGGGCACGGAAAAGGGCAGGCGGCAGGGCTGGGCGCAAAGCCCGCGGTTGCCGCTGCGGCCGCCCAGCACGGCGCTGAAATAGCACTGCCCGGAAACGGACATGCAAAGCGCCCCGTGGACGAACGCCTCCAGCTCGATGGGGGACCGTTCCGCAATTTCGGATATTTCCCGGAGAGACAGCTCCCTTGAGAGGCAGACCCTCGAAAAGCCGAGGGCGGCAAGCGCCCGCACTCCCTCAGGCGTATGCACCGAAAGCTGGGTGGAGGCGTGCAGGCGAAGCTCGGGCACCGCGCGGCGCAGAAAGGCCGCGGCGCCGAGATCCTGGACGATGGCGGCGTCCGCTCCCGCGCGGCAGACGGCCTCCGCCGCCTCGCGGAGGGCCGGGAATTCCTCGTCGCCCACGAGGATATTGAGCGTTACATACAGAGAAACCCCGCGGATATGGCAATAACGCGCCGCTTCCTTCAGTTCCTCTTCGCCGAAATTGGAAGCGTTCCGGCGTGCATTGAAGCCATGCATGCCGAGGTACACGGCGTCGGCTCCGGCTCCGACCGCCGCTCTGAGTGCGTCCATGCCGCCCGCGGGGGCTAAGATTTCGGGTTTCAACATAAAACCTGCCTTTTATTTTCTCGAAAGCAGGAGCTCCACATCCTGCTTCAGCCGTTCGTTCTGCTTGCGGAGGTCGTTCGCCTCGGCCGCAGCCTTGGCGGCGTCTTCAATATATCCCTTCATCTGCTGGCGGAGGTTTTCGGCGTCTTTTCCCACCTTGGTGGCTTCGTCGCAAAATTCCAGCGCCGCGAGGATGGCCACCATCGTGGTGGAAAGATAGGAGTTTTCGTTCTGGATGCGCTCCATCGCCTCGTTCAGCTTGCGGCTGATCTCCACAATATACGCTTCGTCTTCATCTGCATTGACGAGATATTCGATCCCGCCGAGTCTGAGCTTGATTTTGTTTGCCACTTCCATACACCCCGAATTCCATTGTTCTGAAACGAATCCGCTCCCCGGTTTTTCCGGCGCTGCAGCAGAATGCCATCCGGCTTCGGCCTTTTTCAAAATAAGTATAGCATAAACCCGGAGCAGGGAAAAGTGCCTTTTTCACTATTTTCCGGCACGAAGCTCCTTTTCATCCAGCGCGATCACGTCTTTGAACACGGCGGTATGACGCGGCGTGATGACCTTATCCTCATGGCAGCTGCCGAAATACCACTTCTTGAACTCCACGCACGAATTCAGCTCCTCAAAATAGCCGTTGAGCTTGCTGATGCGCTCGTTGCGGTGCAGGCGCATATAGAGCGAGCTCTTGATGCGGGAGGGCGGCTCATGGGTGAGTACGATATCGAGCTCGCAGCCGAGCTCATCCACATTGTGCGCGCCTTCCTCCAGCTCGGCCGCGGTGGGAAGCTCCTGCCGCCACCAGGAAATGTGCTCCTGGTCGAGGCGGAGGTCCCGGTCGGCGCTCTCTCCGCCGCCGAAGGTGAAGATCCGCTTGCCTTCTATCTCAAACACCTGCCCGCGGCACAAATAAAAGCAGTGGCCGGAAATGCGGCGCACCCGGCCGCCGTTCCAGATGGTTTCGGGATACTGGTAAAGCAGGTCGAAGTTTTCGTGCGTGCCGTCGATAAAGCAGACGTTATACCGCCGCTTGCCCAGGTATTCGAGAAATTTTTTCTCTTTTTCGCCGCCGTCCCACACAAAACCGAAGTCGCCGAGTACGATCAGCGTATCATTTTTTTTGAGGCGTTTTATCTTGCTGGATGTAATGCGGTCATGCTCGCCGTGCATGTCACCGGTTACATAGATCATGAAGATTCCTCCAAAAAAAGAATATCGAATGCGAAAAATACGGGTTTCATTTTCCGCGCGAAATTGGTATACTGAATGATAACAGCTTTTTCCCTCCGCCCGGCCGCTCCGCAGGCGGGGCGGGTTCTGCTCAGCCAGCCGCGGCAGGGGCGAATTTTGCCCTGCTGTGTCTTTTTATGATACAACATTTTGAGGTCGAATGCTATGAAAAAATCTATTTTTTTTGTTTTGGTAATATTACTCATTGCAGCGCTCGGCGCTTCCTCCCTGCCCGTTTACGCCTACACCCCCGATTTTGACATCCGCTCGAAATCGGTCATCCTCGCGAACGCCGATAACGGCGAGGTGCTGTTTACCCGGAATGAAAACGAAAAAATGTATCCCGCTTCCCTCACGAAGATCATGACCGCGGTGCTGGCCATTGAAAGCACCACCGATCTGGACGCCGAAATGGTCACCGCGCCGGATTATATCTTCAACGAGCTCGCCGGGACCAACAGCTCCACAGCGGATATCCGGCGCGGGGAAACCATGTCCATGCGCCAAATGCTCGCCTGTCTGCTCGTGCAGTCGGCCAACGAGGCGGCTCTGATCATCGCCGACCACGTCGCCGGCGGGGTCGATGAATTCGTGGATAAAATGAACAAAAAGGCCGAAGAGCTCGGAATGACCGGCACGCATTACTTAAATCCCCACGGCCTGCATGAGGACGGGCACTATACCACCGCCGCAGATATGTATAAGCTCACGAATTACGCCATGAAATACCCGGAGTTCTGCGAGATTGTCGCCTCCTCCCGGTATCAGATTCCCGCCACCAACAAGCATACGCCCCGCATCCTCGTTACCACCAACCGGATGATGGACCGCGTAAACGGCGGCAAATATTATTACGGCGCGGTGAACGGCACGCCCATCATCCGCGGCATCAAAACGGGATATACCTCCGAAGCGGGCCGCAATCTCATTTCCCTGGCAAAGAAGGACGGTTCCTCCTTCCTGTGCATCGTGCTGGGCGCCCCTGCGGAGGATGAAAACGGCCGCACGCTGACCGAAAACTATTCGTTTGAAGACACCATCAAGCTGCTCGACTGGGCGTACAACGACTTTTCCTACAAGGAGATCCTCAGCGACGAAGCGCCCATTGCGGAAATCAAATTGGAGCTCGCCAAGGATAAGGACAGCCTGAAGCTTGTCCCTGAAAAAAGCGTGAGCTCTTATATTCCGAAGGAGGCGGAGGCCTCCAGCGTATTTAAAAAGATCGACCTCATATCGGAAAGCGTGGACGCGCCCATCCAGCAGGGGGATGTGCTCGGGACCGTTACCCTGATGCTGGCCGATCAGGAGCTCGCCACGGTGAATCTGGTGGCGGCGGAATCGGTGGAAAAAAACGAGATGCTTTCCGTGATCCGCACCCTCAAAAACGCCCTTTCCAGCATCTGGTTCAAAATTGCCGCGGCGGCCGTTATCCTTCTGATCCTTGCCTACATCGCCTTTTCCATATACTACAACCGCGTGGTGCGCAGGCGCCGCGCAAAACAGCGCAGCCGCAGCTACCGCCGGTACGACGATTACGACCCGTTCGACGATATGCACTGATGCGGTTTTCCTCTTCGCGAAAAAAGTCCTGTTTTGCCTCTTGAAAAATCCTGCGCGGCGTGATATGATTATCCGTGCATCCGGGTGTGGCGCAGCTGGTAGCGCGCTTGTCTGGGGGGCAAGAGGCCGTGGGTTCAAGTCCCGCCACTCGGACCACGCCGTCGCGGACTGTTTATCGTTCGCGGCGGCTTTTTTATTAAATTTGTTTTTGGTGCTCGTGATCTTGCAGCTTTGGCGTTCCTGCACCAGCCAGATGGTCTGGACGCTTTCGGCGTTTCAGGCCTTTTTTGTTGCTTTTTTGATGCAACCCCATCCCCGAAAGGAGAACAACTATGAACGAAATGAACGCTTCCCGGGAAGCCGCCCGCATTCCAGAGCTGTTCGGCAGCATGGTATTCAACGACCATGTGATGAAGGAACGCCTGCCGAAGGA
>CAUBKG010000042.1 GCA_958436475.1 uncultured Clostridia bacterium | reverse complement strand
TGGAAGGCTCCGGCGCAACCAGCTTTTCGTTTGTTAAGAACATTTCATCGATATAAATGGTGCCCGGCACTCCCTTTGCAAAAACAAAGCAAAGGTTGAAGGCCGTATCGTTTTCCTGGAAGGTAAACTGATTGGCCGGGTTTCTCAGGTCGATCGCGATATACTGCCAATCGGTAGTAATGGACGGGATGTGATTCCCATCCGGGCCCACAAAGGTGGAGAACACCTGGCGTCCGGTCGATTCATCATACGGGATATCCGTCATGGTGAAATGGTCGCCTTCGCCGCCGTTCGCTCCCCGGATGCGGAGCACCAGATAATGGAAGGCTCCCGGCTGGATGGAAGCGCCGGTGCCATAATACGCGTAGTTTCCAGGGGTATATTCTTCTCCGGTATAGGTAAGCTCCAGAATGCCGCCACTGAGCATTACACCGGCTCTATCGTCATCGGCAGGGCGGATCGCAGCCCAGCAGGGCTTCTCGCTTTCCAGAACGAAGCCATACAGCTCATCGCGCTCGTAATTATCAATCAGGCCGCTCGTTTTATCCGTATACTGGTTCACTTCCGTGACGTCGGGAAGCTCCGGATAAGCGGGCTCGGAGGTCGGCACGGTATGATACGGGGGCTCCTCCGTGGTGGGTTCGGTGGTGGCTTCCGTGACCAGGGAATTTTCCGGAGGGTTATTGGTGAGATACATATAGTCGATATCAATCACCGCGGTAGCGTCCGCCTCGCCCCTGTTGATGGCAAAGCAGGGCTGACTGTTGAAACCGTTCCATGCGAGCTCCCCCATCTTGGACTGGTACAGGTCGAGAACCACCGTTTGGTATTCCGCAGCCAGGCGCACGCCTTTCGCCCCGGTGGAAATGGTATAGGCGTCAAACGTCTGGCGGAAGGCGCTGCCATCCGTTGCGTTTCCGAAGGTAAAGGTGCAGAGGTTGGCCTGGTCGGGGTTCTGCGCCTTCACGCGGACTACCGCATAGCGGTATGTTTTTCCAAGGTTCGCCGATTTAAAATCGATCGTCGTCCAGGCTCCTGCCGGAGCCGTGCGGAAGGTATACACCCCATTGGCCGCCGAAAAGTTCCCGTAGGGTCCCCAGCAGTTATCGGGGTTGCTTCCGGCCCAGTTATCGGAGATAAGATAATCCCCTCCGCCGATCGTAACAGCGCTGGCAATGCTCATCGGAAGCGCGGCAAGCACCAAAGTGAGCACCAGCAAAAGTGCCAAGTATCGCTTTTTCATAATATGACCTCCCTTTATCATAGTGAGTATGAATCACAACGGTCCGTTTTTATAAACTGATTTGCAGCGCCTCGTGCGCCTGCACAGGAAGATTACTTCCGGTCATCCATTGTGTTATTTTCATCAGAGGCTTCTGCTTCCTGCGGATTTGCCTTCTTCCTCCGGCTCAGATAGACCGCGCCGCACAGGATCAGGGCGAAGATGAGAACCAGGATGACCCACATATACACCGGCAGGCCGCCCTTGTTTTCGGAACCGCCCGGCTGGTTGTTTCCGGAGCCGGTCGGCTCGATTACCGTATAGCCCTCCGGGAGGGTGGCATCCTTCGTTTCCTCTTCTATCCCCTGCTCGTTTGTAACCGATTCCACGGTTTTGAGGCTGCCGTCTTCATCCACCACCACACGCACGGGGACTTTATTTCCCTGCTCATCCGTTATGATGCCGATGATGACCTTGTTTCCATCTGCATCCTTGATTTCCTCTGTGGGAACGGGCTTTTGGTCCTTATCCACGATAATAGGATCCGATCCGGAGCCGGAAGGCTGGGTCTCGGCCTGCGAAGGCGTGGGGACCGTGGGAATCTGGTCTGAAGGAATGTCCACTGCAAAATCGAATTCCTGATTGGTCAGATAAATCTCGTCGATATAAATTTTGCCCGATTTGCCCGATTCAAAATGAAAGGTAAGGTCCAGAAAATCCGGGTCGGCATCTTTCCCCATACCGCTTTTAACCATATCCAGCACGATATACTGCCACTCGGTGGTAATGGCGGGGATCGGCTTATTATCCGGCCCGACATAGGAGGAAAAAATCTTTCTCTTGGCAGAGGATTCATCGTATTCCGTGGTCAGAGAAAAATCGTCGCCCTCTCCGCCTGCGGCCCCTTTCACCTTCATTACGAGGTAGCAGTAATTCTCCAGCTTGATTTCCGTTCCCTCGCCGAAGTAATCGTTTTTGCCTTCATAGGAAAGCTCCAGCACGCCGTCGGTGATTGTGGCGCCGTAGCCGCTGGCAAAGCGGGGCGCAACCCATAAAACATCGCCGCCCGCCTTGATGTTTTCCACGCCGCTGCGGTTAAAATCATCAAACATCCGGTCGTTTTGAGGCGCTTCAGTCACAACGGCGGCGGAAGCTCCCATTGCAAACACGGTAAGTACCAGCGCCAAAGATAAAACAATTGAAATAAAACGCTTCATAATTCCTTTCCGCACAAGGCGGCCCTTCCTTTTTATTGAGATGTTATAATAATTATAATGAAAGCATCTACCTTTTTCAACAATTATTCTAACAAGCCTCTGAAAAACTTCTGGAAATATCATAAAAAGAAGATTGGCTTGCGGAAGGAGCCGGCTGCTTATCATTTTTGGTAAAGGCACCCTCGGTTTACAAGGTCAATCTGGTTTTTCGGGTCTGAAACGCCGCAGGACCTGCCGGCGAGCAAAATCAGGGCCGGTCAAGGTGGTAGGACGAGGAAGCGCTTAATCTCCCACCGAGGGTGAAAACACATCCGGCTCACATTTTGGCTGCTGCCAGGCGGCCGCCCTTTGCAACGAGGATATCGAAACCGGGCGAACGCTGCCGCCCAGGCTGGCGCAGCACCCGGCCGAACGCCAAAAAACGCCGGACCAAAAAGGCCCGGCGTTTCAATGGAAAACAATTCCGCTTATTTCACTTCGACGGTAGCGCCGGCAGCTTCGAGCTTTGTCTTGATTTCTTCAGCAGTCTCCTTAGAAACGCCTTCCTTGATAGCCTTCGGAGCGCCGTCGACCATAGCCTTGGCTTCTACGAGGCCGAGACCGGTGATTTCCTTCACAACCTTAACAACGGAGATCTTGTTGCCGCCGACGGAAGCGAGGATAACGTCGAACTCGGTCTTTTCAGCAGCAGCGGGAGCATCGCCGGCAGCAGGAGCAGCGGCAACGGCAACCGGAGCGGCAGCGGATACGCCGAATTCTTCTTCGAGAGCCTTTACGAGCTCGGAGAGCTCGAGAACGGTGAGAGCCTTAACGTCTTCAATGAGTTTTACAACCTTTTCAGATGCCATGATAATGTACCTCCAAAATAATGATAATTTTTAATGTTATGCATTCTGTTTTTCGGCAATTGCATTCAGTGCAACAACCAGGCCGCGCAGATTCGCGTTCAGGACGCCAACGAAACCGGAGATCGGCGCGTTGAAGCCGGCGAGAGCCTGCGCAACGAGAGCTTCTCTGGACGGCAGCTTGGAGAGCGCCTCCACACCGGCGGTATCCAGAATCTGGCCGTCGGCGAAGCCCGCTTTGATCTTGAAGTTGTCATGATTCTTCGCATAACCGGCCAGGATTCTGGCGGCCGCCGTATAATCGGAATCGCTCACCGCGAGGGCGGTGGTGCCTTCGAGTACGCCGGCGAGGTCTGCGAGGTCCGCGTCGGCAACGGCAAAGCGGAGAAGGGTGTTCTTGACAACGGCATAATCGACGCCCGCCTCACGGAGCTCACGGCGCAGCTTAGTATCGTCTTCCACGGAAATCCCCTTGTAATCGACGATGACACCGGCACACGCGCCCTTCAGCTTTTCGGTAAGGCCCGCAACGATTGCTTTCTTTTCTTCTAAAACCTTTGCGCTTGGCAAAAAAATCACCTCCCGGAGAAAAGCTGCAAAAACAAAAGGCTCTTTCCGCAGCGCCGCGGAAAGAGCCGATTACACATAAATAAAATGTGAAATTGCTCATCCTCGGCAGGCGGGAGATTCCCTTATGCTTTCGCGCCTGCTGTCTTCAGAAGAACAGCATATTTGCACAAACTGTGCAGGAATTACAACGAGAATATGGTAACACAAGCGTTTGCTTATGTCAACACCCAAAAATCAAACGCCGAACTTGTTCGGGTTGATGCGAACGCCGGGGCCCATGGTGGTGGCTACCACGCAGGACTTGATGTACTGTCCCTTGGTTGCCGCAGGCTTTGCCTTGACGATCGCGCCGAGCAGAGTATCGAAGTTTTCCTGGAGCTTTTCCGCGCCAAAAGAAACCTTGCCGATCGGGCAGTGGATGATGTTGGTCTTATCGAGGCGGTACTCGATCTTACCGGCTTTCGCATCGGTAACGGCCTTGGCAACGTCCATCGTAACGGTGCCGGCCTTGGGGTTCGGCATGAGCCCGCGCGGGCCTAAAACCTTACCCAGGCGGCCAACGACGCCCATCATATCCGGCGTGGCGATGACAACGTCGAATTCCATCCATCCTTCGTTCTGGATCCTGGTAACGGTTTCATCCGTGCCGATATAGTCGGCTCCGGCCGCTTCCGCGTCCTTCACCTTATCGCCCTTGGCAAAAACGAGCACACGAACCTTTTTGCCGGTGCCGTTCGGGAGAACCACCGCGCCGCGGACCTGCTGGTCGGCATGGCGGGAGTCTACGCCCAGGCGGACGTGAGCTTCCACGGTCTCATCAAATTTAGCGGTTTTGGTTTTTACACAAAGCTCGAGGGCTTCGTTCGAATCGTACAGCTTGTTCGCCTCGATGAGCTTCAAGCTATCGACATATTTCTTACCATGTTTCATACATTTACCTCCCTATTGAGTGGTTAATCGGAATTTTCCTCCCACCCGGGAACAATCAATCGACGACTTCGACGCCCATGCTGCGGGCCGTACCGGCGATCATGCTGATAGCCGATTCGATGTTGGCAGCATTTAAATCAGGCATTTTCTGCTCCGCGATTTTTCTTACCTGCTCACCGGTGATCTTTGCAACCTTCGTCTTGTTCGGTACGCCGGAACCGCTCTCGATTCCGCAGGCCTTCTTGATGAGGACGGCCGCGGGAGGGGTCTTCGTAACGAAGGAGAAGGAGCGATCTGCATAAACGGTGATGACAACCGGAATGATGAGCCCGGCATCGTTCTTCGTGCGTTCGTTGAATTCCTTCGTAAACGCCATGATGTTGACGCCATGCTGACCAAGTGCCGGACCTACAGGCGGAGCCGGTGTGGCTTTGCCCGCGGGAATTTGGAGCTTAATAAAGCCCGTTACCTTTTGAGCCATTGTTTGCACCTCCATAATAACGTGGTAGATGGCGGAACGGTCGTTTTCCCGTTCCTCCCACAGCGGGAGACAAACTCTCCCCGCGCGCAGCGCTTAAAGCCAAGCCTGCGCGATAATAAGCGGTTGCCCGCGTATTAACGTAACAAAAAACTCTTGCGTCAGATGGGTTCCACCTGGAAGAGCTCCAGCTCCACCGGGGTTTCCCTTCCGAACATGGTCGTGTTGACGCGAACGAGGTTCTTATCGGCCTCGATCTGCTCCACCACGCCCATAAAGCCCTCCAGCGGGCCGTCGATGATCTTGACGCTGTCGCCCTCTTTGAAGTTGACAACGATCTCCTTCTTCTCGACGCCGAGCGCCTCCACCTCTTTTTCGGTGAGCGGCACGGGTTTCGAAGAGGGGCCCACAAAGCCGGTCACGCCGCGGATATTGCGCACGACGAACCAGGAATCCTCTGTGAGGATCATCTTGACTAAAACATAGCCGGGGAAAATTTTGCGTTCCACTTCCCGCTGCTTGTTGTCTTTCATCTCGGTGACGGTTTCCGTGGGAACCTTGACCTCCAGGATGAGGTCCTGCAATTTTTGATTTTCAACAATCGTTTCCAGGTTTGTGGCGACCTTGTTCTCATAACCGGAATAGGTATGCACCACATACCAGTTCGCATCAGACATTATATATCCCCCTGCGGTAATGGTTCAGGTTACATCGAAAGGAGCTTATCGACGCCCAGACCGAACACAAAATCAAAAAGCCAGATGAACGCGCCGACGATCAGGCACATGATGATGACAACCACCGTGTTTTTGACCACGCTTTTGCCGGTCGGCCATACGATCTTTTTGATTTCACCGATAATGTCGCGGAAGAAACGAACGATCTTCGACCAGATACGTTTTATGCTGAAACGCTTTTTCTTTTCAGCTGCTTTTTCTGCCATTTTAAAGCCCTCCGCCCGTTCTACTTATTTGGTTTCCTTATGAAGCGTGTGTTTCTTGCAGAATCTGCAATACTTGTTCATCTCGAGACGATCCGGATCGTTCTTCTTGTTCTTCATGGTGTTGTAGTTGCGCTGCTTGCATTCGGTGCAAGCCAAAGTGATTTTTACTCTCATAACGGCACCTCCCGTGTGACGGAAAAAATTTAGCCTCCCTCAAAAACCAAAGGGCGCTCCCTTCTGCAAAAAAAGGTATACAAAAAAAAACACCCTTTCAGAGGTAAAATAACTATAGCATAGCTTTTCCTCTTAGTCAAGTGTTTTTTAGAGTTTTGGAACTTACTCCGCCTTTTTTTTCCGTTTCATTTCCTTTTCCGCCATGCGGATCATCGGAACAGCGGTTTTCTGCAGGAATTCAGACATATATTCCATTGCCAGCGGCTCATATTCGCGGTGGCCGCCGAGCTCGTATACGATGGTGGCGTTGATAATGCTGCGCACCTGCGCGTTGCCGTCCATATAAAAGGTGTTCAGCAGGTCGAAAAACTTCGTAAGGGCCTTTTTATCCCCCTGCCGGAGCAGATCGATCATCAGCGGGGCGGCTGTTTCGGCAAAGAACGTGTCCGGCAGGAACTGGCCGTACCGCTCCATCATACGGGAATAATTCTCTTTATAGGCCGGGAACAGCGCCAGGAAGCGCTGGGTGAAGCGGTCCAGGTTGTTCGCATTCTTCGGCGCCTTGGGCGGCGCGTAATAGGCGGGAGACTGCTTCTTTTTGCGGATTCCGAGCTTTTCCTCGAGGGTCTCCGCAAAATCGAGCCCCACGGATTTGGCGTCTTTTTCCGTGCTGTTTTCATCAAACAGATAGGTGGAAACCGTGTCCCAATCCTCAGGGAATTCGCCCGATTCCTCGAGCTCGGCCGACTGCAGCTCGAATACGCGGTTCTCCTCCCGGTATATGACCTGATAGGCCTGTTTACCGTTCGAATAAACCCCTTCCCGGCCCTTTACCGGGGAAAATTCCTTTTCCTCCAGCGGGGTCCGGATCAGCTGAAGGATAATATGATAGGCTTCCTGGTTCATGTTTCTTCTCCTTTATCTCAGATGACGGGAGACGGAGGCGCAGCGGCCCCGCCCGGTTCAATGCACTTTAAAAATCCGCGCCCAAAGCGTTTTAAGATTATGATACTGTATTTTCCCGATTTATACAATATTTTTTTTGATTTTTCTGCCGCTGCCCCGGCTGCAAAGGAAAAGGCCGCCGGGTCCGGTGGCGGGCAGGTGCATCCTCCGGCCGCAGAGCTTGCCAAACGGGGCCGGATCGGATACACTGGAAGAAAGCCGAAACAAAAAGGAGATTTTCCATGAACCTGACCGATGTTTCCACGATAAAAGAGCTGCTCTCCCGCCACGGCTTCCATTTTTCCAAGGCAATGGGGCAGAATTTTCTCATCAATCCTTCCGTGTGCCCCAAAATGGCGGAGCTCTGCGGGGCGGCGCCCGGCGTGGGCGTGCTGGAAATAGGTCCCGGCATCGGCGTTCTCACCAAGGAGCTTTCCGCCCGTGCCGAACGGGTGGCCGCCATTGAGCTCGACCGACGACTGCCTCCCCTGCTCCGCGAAACGCTCAAGGGGTGCCCGAATGTTTCCATCATCGAAGGGGACGCGCTGAAGCTGAACCTCGCCGCCATTCTGGAACGGGAATTCCCCGGCATGGAAGCAGTGGTCTGCGCGAACCTCCCTTATTATATTACCTCGCCTATGATCATGCACCTGCTCGAAAGCAGGCTGCCGATAAAATCCGTCACGGTGATGGTGCAGCTCGAGGCCGCGCGCCGGCTCTGTGCCCGGCCCGGCACGCGGGAAGCAGGGGCCGTGACCCTCGCGGTGCACTATTACAGCGAGCCGAAGCTGCTCTTTCCGGTTTCCCGCGGGAGCTTTCTCCCCGCCCCGAATGTGGACAGCGCCGTGATCCGGATGGATATCCGCCCCGAGCCGCCCGCGGGCGTGCGGGATGAGGCACTGCTCTTCCGCATCATCCGCCTGGCCTTTGCCCAGCGGCGCAAAACGGTGCATAACGCCGTGGGCTCCGATCCCGCCTTCGGCAAGGCGCACACGGCGGACGCTCTCAGCCGCGCAGGGCTTAGTCCGACAGCGCGGGCCGAGCAGCTCACCTTGGAAGACTTTATCCGCCTTTCGAACCTGCTGGCAGAATAGAAGAAATGAAATCGGCCCGGAGATACCTTTATCTCCGGGCCGACTTTACGGTTTTTTAAATAATGATCGCGCCGTATTTCTGCGCCGCGGGCAGCAGCTCCTCAGGAGGGAGGCCGCAGCCGCTGTCGATAATCGCTCGGCCCTGGTAAAGCCTCAGCGCCCGCTCGAGGCACTCCGCGTTCTGCGGCAGGATGGCGATGGGCAGGTGCGACATATGCGCGTTCCGGGCGAGCTCCTCCGCATCCTCCGCGGAAGAGACGCGCACGCGCGCCACATTGACCCGTTCGTCCTCGAGGTCGATGAGATCGTCCGCAAGGTCGTAGCCGCATTCGATCGGATCGGACATTTCAATATGGTCAGAAAGGAAAAAGGCCTGTGTTTCACTCGCCGCCGCAAGCACATCCTCCGATTCGGGCAGGGCGGGAATCACCGCCTTATCGAGCGCGGATTTGAGCAGCTTGATGTGCACGGGCGTGGTGCCGCAGCAGCCGCCGATATACCTTGCGCCCGCCTTCAAAAGCGGATACAGGTACGGCGCAAACCGCTCGGCCGAAAGCTCGTATTCGGTGCCCGCTTCGTTGAGCGGCTTGCCGGCGTTCGGCTTGGCAATGAGGGGAATATCCGCATAGGGCTTTGCTTCCTCGATGAATTCTGCAATTTCCTCCGGGCCGCCGGAGCAGTTGAGCCCCACCGCCGCCGCGCCCATGGCCTGCAGGGTGATGAGGCAGGGCAGCAGCTGCGCCCCAGTGAGGGTGCGGCCGTGCTCATCCACCGTGAAGGAGACGAACACGGGGATATCTTCTTCGTTTGCGGCGATGACCGCGGCGCGCGCTTCCGCGAGGCTCAGCATAGTCTCGCAGAAGATGAGGTCGGCTCCCGCTTCCCTCTGCGCGCGGATCTGCTCTTTATAGCATTCGTAAAGCTCATCGAAGGTGGTATCTCCAAAGGGCTCGATGAAACGGCCGGTCGGGGAAACGTCTCCCGCCACGAGCACCTCGGCCCCCACGGCCTCCCGGGTGATTTCCACCAGGCGGCGGTTCAGCTCCGCTGTTTTTTCGCCGAGGCCGTAATCCTCCAGCTTCATGCGGTTGGCCCCGAAGGTTGGAGCGCTTATGATACTGCTCCCGGCCGCCTTATACCGCTTTTGTAGCGTTTGCAGGGGCTCCGGGTTTTCGCAGATCCACTGCTCCACGCACACGCCGTGCGGCATGCCGGCGGCAAGCAGGTTGGTGCCCGTTGCGCCGTCCAGCAGGAGGGGGATTTTGGATGAAAAGTACACCGATTCGTTCACCTCGTTCCGAAAATTACAAAGGGATGCATTCCCATGCAGAAGGCTGTGGAATCACATGGATTCCGGCGCGGAAAGCTTGAGCATGGAAAGGACGTTTGCAAGCACCGTTTTCACGCACAGGCAGAGGTTCAGCCGCGCCTGCATGAGGGGCTCTTCCACGCCCATCACGCGGCAGGCGTTATAGAATTTATGGAACAGCGTGGCGAGCTCGACCGCATACCGGGTGATACGGGAGGGGTCCATGGCCTTGGTAGACGAAACGATCTCGCCGGTAAGGGAAGCCAGGTGGCGGATAAGCTCCCGCTCCTCGGGCGCCTTCAGCTGCTCGAGTTCCTCCGCGGTGCATTCCCGCACAGCAACGCCCTCTTCCTTCATTTTCTTTAAAATACTGCAGATGCGCGCGTGGGCATACTGGCAGTAATACACCGGATTCTGGGCCGACTGCTCCACCGCAAGACCGAGGTCGAAATCCAGGTGGCTGTTCGGCTCGCGGATATTGAAGAAGAAGCGGGCGGCGTCCACGGGGACTTCATCGAGCAGCGTATTCAGGGTGATGGCCTTGCCGCTGCGCTTGGAGGCTTTGATAATTTCGCCGTCTCTCGTGAGGCGGACGAGCTGCATGAGCACGATGTCCAGCTTGGAGCCGTCCAGCCCGATGGCGTCCATCGCGCCCTTGAGGCGGGCGACGTGGCCGTGGTGGTCCGCCCCCCACACGTTGACCACGCGGTCGAACCCGCGCCTTAAAAACTTATTGCGGTGGTAGGCGATATCGGCGGCAAAGTAAGTGGGGATGCCGTTCGAGCGGATGAGCACCTCATCCTTTTCCCCGCCGTATTCGGTGGCTTTATACCAGAGGGCGCCGTCCTTTTCGAAGGTGGCCCCCTTGTCTTTCAATATCCCGATGGTTTCGCGGAGCTCGCCGTCTTCATGCAGCACGCTTTCGCGGAACCATACGTCGTAATGGATGCGGTAACGGGCGAGATCCTGCCGCAGGCCCTCGATGTTCTTCGGAAGGGCATAATCCACGAGCGCTTTTTTCCGCTCGGCGCTCTCCGCCTCCACATAACGGTCTCCATACTCCGCGGCAAATTCCGCCGCGCGGTCGCGGATATCCTGGCCCTGGTAGCAGTCTTCCGGGAATTCGACCGCGTCTTCCCCCTTAAATATCTGGAGATACCGCAGCTCGAGCGACAGGCCGAATTTTTCGATCTGGTTGCCCGCATCGTTCACATAAAACTCGCGGGTCACATCGTACCCCGCCGCGGAGAACACCGCCGCGAGGCAGTCCCCCAGCGCGCCGCCGCGCGCGTTGCCGATGTGCATCGGCCCGGTGGGATTGGCGGAAACGAATTCCACCATCAGCTTTTTGCCCTGCCCGTAATCCGATTCGCCGTAATGCGCGCCCTGCGCGGCCACATCCTGCATCACGTCCGCATAGAAGCGGTCGCTGAGGAAGAAATTGATGAAGCCGGGGCCGGCGATTTCACACCGGTCGAAATAGGTTCCGCCAAGCCCGATATGCTTTACGAGCGCCTCCGCAATCTTGCGCGGGGCCGTATGGAACGCTTTGGCGGAAGCCAGCGCAAAATTGGTGGCGTAATCGCCGTGGGCATGGTCTGCCGGAACTTCAACCGCAACCGTTTCGGGCGCTTCTCCCGAAAGCTCGCCCGCCTTGCAGGCTTCCTCCGCCGCGCGGAGCAGGGCTTCCTTTAACTGCTGCTGTGCTGTGTTCACTAATTTGGACATGGGTCTGCCGCCTCTCTCACTGTAATTTCCACTTCATTTTCGCTGGCGACGCCGGAGTTGACGTCGATGGTATAGGCAAGGCTCAGCCGGCCGCCCCGTTCGCTGAGGCTTGTCTGAATCCGGCGCGCACACACGCCGATCATCAGGTCGCCGAAGGGCGTGCCGTAGTGGCACAGGTGCCGCCTGCCCTTTTCGAGATACAAATTCGAGCCCGCCGCGCCGCTGCGCAGGATGGTGACACGGTCGGGGCCCTCCACCTTGAGCGTGGTCATGACCCCTTCCATCCCTTCGCTCAGGGATTCATCGTAAATAATATAATAACAGCCGTTTTTCTCCGCATAGCTGCCGGTGGTGGTGAGCTGCACGGTGTCGGATTCGCCGTCCGCCGTCTGGCGGCTGCTGATTTCGATCAAAACGTCTTTTCTCATGCACATCTCCTAACAATCAATAGGCGTTGATATCCGCCCAGCGGACGTCCAGCTCCTCGCCGGAGCCGAAAAAGAGATCGGCCACGCGGGTGAAGCCCTCTACCCGGTCGCTGACAAAATAATGATGCCCGCCGCCCGTTTCCCGGCCGCAAAGCATATCGTTTTCCCGAAGGAAATCCGCCGCGGCGCGCGCCGTTTCATAGCCGGTATCGATCAGGGCGACGTTTTCCCCCATATAATCGGAAATAACGTCCCTCAAAAGGGGAAAATGCGTGCAGCCGAGGATGAGGGTATCGATCTGCTCCTCCTTGAGGGGCTTCAAATACCGTTCCACCGTCAGGCGGGCAATGGGGTCTTCCCTGCCGATCCAGCCGTTTTCCGCCAGCGGGACGAACAGCGGGCAGGCGAGCTCGAAGGCGCGGATTCTGGGGTCGAGCCGGTGAAGCTCCCTCGTATACACGCCGGTGGCGATGGTGGCTGCCGTGCCGATGGCGCCCACCCTGCCGTTTCGTGTGGCGCGGGCCGCCGCTTCGGCTCCCGGCGTCGCCACGCCGATGAGGGGTACGGGGCAGTCGGTAATCCGGCCGAGCGCGACGGAGCTGACCGTACCGCAGGCCGCGATAATGTATTTTACCCCGTTTGCAAGCAGGAAGGCAATATCCTGCCGGGCGTATTTTTCAATCGTATCTACACTGCGGTTGCCGTAAGGCACCCGGCCCGTATCCCCAAAATAGACGATATCCTCGCCGGGAAGCAGCCGGATGAATTCCTTGGCGGCGGTGAGGCCGCCGAGGCCGGAATCGAAAATGCCGATCGGGCGCTTATCCATCGGTGCGCTCCTCCTCGATCGCCAGGGTAATCAGCCGGTCCAAAAGCTCCGGATAGGGAATCCCGCTCGCGGCGAACAGCTTCGGATACATGCTGATGGAGGTAAAGCCCGGGATGGTATTCAGCTCGTTTAGCAGCACCGCCCCATCCGAGCGGCGGAGGAAGAAATCCACTCGGCTTAAGCCCTCGCAGCCCATCGTTTCATACACGCGCACGGCCGTTTCCCTGATCTCCCTCTGCTTTTCCCCGCTCACATCGGCCGGGATGTGGAGGATGGAGGTTCCGCTTATATATTTTGCATCGTAATCGTAAAAATCATTGCCGGCAACGATTTCGCCCGGCAGGCTCGCCTGCGGCTCATGGTTGCCCAGCACCGCCACTTCGATCTCCCTGCCGTCTATATTCTCTTCCACCACGAGCTTGCGGTCGTGCCGGAAGGCGAGGGCAAACGCTTTCCTCAGCTCCTCCCGGTCGTGCGCTTTGGTGATGCCCACGGAGGAGCCGGCGTTTGCGGGCTTTACAAAGCAGGGATAGCCGAGCGCTTCTTCACAGGCCGAAAGGGCCGCTTCCCTCTCCCGCTCGTACTCCGGCTTCAGGAAGGCGAGCCACTTTGCCTGGCGGATGCCCGCGTGGTCGAGCAGGGCGTTTGTGAGCGCTTTATCCATACAGGCAGCGGAGGCCGTTACCCCGCAGCCGACGCACGGAATGCCGGAAAGCTGGCAGAGCCCCTGCACGGAGCCGTCTTCCCCGTTGCGGCCGTGCAGCACGGGGAACACCGCGTCGATTTCCACCGGCTGCCACGCGCCCTCTTCCAGGCGGTAAAAGGCCTTTTTGCTGCGGTCGGGCGTGAACAGGGCCGGCATGCAGCTGGGGTCTTCGCTCCAGGAGCCGTTTTGTATTTTTTCGAGGTCGCCGCCGAACGAGAGCCAGCGGCCATCCTTCGTGATACCGACCGGATATACCTGATAACGGTCGGACGGGATATTGTTGATGACCGAACTGGCGGATATCAAAGATACCTCGTGCTCGGAGGAGACGCCGCCAAACAGGACTGCTACGCGTTTCATCATGTTCCTCCCTATGTATCTGAAATCGTGATAATACAAATATATCGCTGTGCAGGAAAATGTATACTTTTTAATATTACCATAATACGCCCCGTTTGCAAGCGTTTCTCCGGTAGAAATATTCCGCCCTGTTTTCCCTCAAACTAATGACATTCCACAAAAAAGATGGTATACTGTTTTATCATAAAAAAGGAACGTATGGCTTTCTTCCCACGGCTTGCCGCGGGAAGGGCTTTTTGCCGGGCTTCAGTGAACAAAGGAGGAATTGCAATGGCGGTACTGGTTACCGGAGGCGCAGGCTACATCGGCTCGCACACCTGCGTGGAGCTTCTCAACAAGGGGTACGACGTTGTTGTGGCGGATAATTACTACAACAGCAAACCCGAGGCCCTCGAGCGGGTGCGCCGGATCACGGGCAGGGACCTTGCCTTCTATGAATGCGACGTGCGCGACCGCGAGGGGCTGCGCAAAATCTTTTCAGAGCACGCGATCGACTGCGTTATCCACTTTGCCGGCCTCAAGGCGGTGGGCGAAAGCTGCCGGATTCCCCTGACCTATTACGACAATAACCTCTACGGCACCATCGTGCTCTGCCAAACCATGGCAGAGGCGGGCGTGAAGCGGATTATTTTCAGCTCCAGCGCCACTGTTTACGGCGAAAATCAGGTGCCCTACCGGGAGGACATGCCCACCGGCGCCGTGACGAACCCCTACGGCCGCTCCAAATACATCAACGAGGAAATTCTCAGGGACCTTCACGCCTCGGACCCCGAATGGAGCATCATCCTCCTGCGCTATTTCAATCCGGTGGGCGCGCATGAAAGCGGGCTGATCGGCGAAGACCCCTGCGGCATTCCGAACAACCTCATGCCCTATATCTCGCAGGTAGCCATCGGCAAGCGCCCCTTCCTCCAGGTATACGGCAGCGATTATGACACGCCCGACGGCACCGGCGTGCGCGATTATATCCATGTGACCGACCTCGCAAACGGGCATGTGAACGCGGTGCAGAAGGTGGCGGAGGGCCCTGGCCTGCACATTTATAATCTCGGCACGGGCAACGGATACAGCGTGCTCGAAATGGTGGCCGCCTTCGAAAAGGCCTCCGGGCAGAAGGTGCCCTATCAGCTCTGCCCCCGGCGGGACGGCGACATCGCCACCTGCTACGCCGATCCCGGCAAGGCTCTCCGCGAGCTGCACTGGAAGGCCGAACGCGGGATCGATAAAATGTGCGAGGATTCCTGGCGCTGGCAATCCCAAAACCCCAAGGGGTACGAGGAATAAAGCAAATATCCTTTTGAGGCTCCGGTTCTGCCGGGGCCTGTTTTTTTTGAAAAATTTTTCATTTGCTGTTACAAAACCGGGCTCCATGCGGTTTATTATACAGAGAGGAAATACGCATCCGCTCCAATGGTGCAGAAAAAGAAGGGCGCCGGAGCGGAATCCCGCCCCGGCGCTTTATCTGAAAAGGGGACCTCATTGGAGCAGCGCTAGCGTGCCGGCTCCCCATGGGCAGTTGTGCTGCCACCTGCACGACCGCCCCAACCGATTCGTCCCTGTTACCATACTATGCGGCAGCCGGATTTTTGCCTTCAATATTTTTCCTTTCAATCTTCAAAAAATATTCATAATTCCGTCATGATTTATGACATATTTTTTCATACGTATCGGTTATGATGGACACAGAAC
Source organism: uncultured Clostridia bacterium (assembly GCA_958436475.1). Classification (GTDB taxonomy): domain Bacteria; phylum Bacillota; class Clostridia; order Oscillospirales; family Acutalibacteraceae; genus CAUBKG01. The sequence continues at coordinate 3,890 of CAUBKG010000042.1, read as the reverse complement.
AAATGGAAAGGAGATGAAACAAACAGAAAATGCGTATCAAGAAAAGTTCACCGGTCGTTGTATGCGTTACTGCGCAGCGGGACTGTGAACAGATGATCCGATTGGGAGCCGAACGCGCCAAAGCGGAAAAGAAGCCTCTGCAGATTCTGACCGTCTGCCCCACCACCGAAATCAACCTCGAGACGGCGGAAGTGCTCGAACACCTTTACCAGACGGCGAAAAAGTTCCGCGGGGAGATGATTACTTATTTTAACGACAACCCCGTCCTCACCGCCGCCGCTTACCTTTCCCAGGCGCACGCTAGCCGCATCGTCGCCGGCGTCCCGGGAGACAACACCAACGATTTTATCAACGTGATCCACATGCTGGTGCCTCATATCCCGATCACTGTATTTTCCCGGCACGATCAGACCGAATTTGAAATTGCCGCACAGCTTATTCCCGAAGCGCCTCTGCGTGCTTCCTGCAAGCAGGCTGTTGCACGATGAAACAAAACCGCAACAAACCAAAAACAAGATTTTTATTTTCCCGGTCTCTCCGGGCGAACATAAAAACACCCCCGCGCCGTTTAAGAGCATTGTTGGGAGAAGCCCCGAAGGGTTTTTTCTCCCATCGCTCCCCCGGCCGCGGGGTTTTCTTATTTTCCCCACAGCTTGCATCCGAAAATGGAAACAGCCGGCGTGCGGCCGGCTCCTAAGGCGATATTAAAGCAAAAAAGCCGTTTTTTCCGCCGCCCGCCCCCTTTTCTTTCTGGCCGCAAAGCCAACATCCGCCGTGCAGGAAAGCCTGCACGGCGGATGTTGCCAATACGCTATAACAATCAATCGAACGCGTCTTTGATCTTATCGAAGAAGCTTTTTCTCTTTTGGTAATTCGCGCCCGCTTCCTCTCCCATGGACGCTTCAAAGGCGCGCAGAGCCTCTTTCTGCTTACCTGAAAGGTTTTTCGGCACCTCGATCACCATTTTGACATACTGGTCGCCCTTGCCGCGGCCGTTTATGTTCTGGATTCCCTTGCCCTTGAGCTTGAATACGTCTCCGGGCTGGGTCCCCTCATGGATGTGATAGCTCACCTTTCCTTCCAGCGTGGGCACGATGATATCGTCGCCCAGCGCCGCCTGGGAAAAAGTGATGGGGATATTGCACCAGACATCGTATCCCCTTCTCTCAAACAGGGGATGCGGGCGCACGGTGACATGGATCTGGAGGTCTCCCGCCGGGCCGCCGTTGATGCCGGTATCGCCCTGGCCGCGCACCTTCAGGATCTGGCCGTCGTCGATACCGGCGGGGATGTTGACCTCAATTTCCTTCGAAAAGCGCATGCGGCCTTTTCCCCCGCATTTTTTACAGGGGTGGCTTACCACCCGGCCCGTTCCGCCGCACCGGCCGCAGGTGCGCTGCGTCTGCATCACGCCGAGAGGCGTGCGCGAGCTCACGGTGACATAACCCGCGCCCCGGCATTCGGGGCAGGTTTCGGCCGAATGGCCCTTCTCGCTCCCCGAGCCGCCGCATTCCGTGCAGTGCTCCACGCGGGAAACGCGCACCTTTTTGGTAACTCCCTTTGCCGCCTCTTCAAACGAAACGGCCACCGTGGCCTGCGCATCCTGCCCCCGGCGGGGTGCGTTCGGGTTGGATCTGCGCCCTCCTCCGAAGCCGCCGCCGAAAATGCTGCCGAAGATATCGCCGAGGTCGCCCATATCGCCGAAATCGAATCCGCCGAAGCCGCCGCCGTTAAAGCCGCCCGCGCCGTAATTCGGGTCTACCCCAGCGTGGCCGAACTGGTCATAACGCGCCTTCTTCTGCGCATCGGACAGCACCTCATACGCTTCATTGATCTCCTTGAAACGCTTCTCCGCTTCCTGATCGCCCGGATTTAAATCCGGGTGATATTTTTTTGCGAGTTTTCTGTATGCTTTTTTGATCTCATCCTCCGAGGCGTTTTTTTCGATTCCGAGCACCTCGTAGTAATCACGTTTGTTCTCCGGCAAGAAGATCCTCCTACCCTGCGGTACCGGGCGGGAAGTCTCCCGTCCGGTACCCTGAAAATTTCGATTGCCTCAAAATAAAGCGGCTGTCAGCCTATTATTTCTTGTCTTTCTCGTCCACGTCTTTATAATCCGCTTCGTAAACGTTATTGCCGTCCGGGCCCGGCTGGGCGCCGGCTGCGTCCGCGCCTTCCGCTCCCTGCGGGGCGGCGTTTGCATAGAGCTTTTCCGCAATGGCGAAGAGGCTCTTCTGGAGCTCCTCCTGCGCGGCTTTGATCTTATCGACGTCCTCGCCCTTCAGCGCTTCCTTCAGTGCGTCGATCTTCTCCTGCACCGGCTTCTTTTCCTCCTCGGAAACCTTGTCGCCCGCGTCGCTCAGCGTTTTTTCCGACTGATACACCATCTGGTCGGCGGCGTTGCGCACGTCCACTTCCTCGCGGCGCTTCTTGTCTTCCGCGGCATACTGCTCCGCTTCCTTCACCGCCTTGTCGATATCGTCTTTCGACATATTGGTGTTGGAGGTGATGGTGATCTTCTGCTCCTTGCCGGTGCCGAGATCCTTCGCGGAAACGGAAACGATGCCGTTTGCATCGATATCGAAGGTGACTTCGATCTGCGGCACGCCGCGCGGAGCCGCCGGGATGCCGTCCAGATGGAAGACGCCGAGGGTTTTATTATCCCGCGCGAACTCGCGCTCGCCCTGGAGAACGTGCACTTCCACAGAGGTCTGGCCGTCCGCCGCGGTGGAGAATATCTGGCTCTTCTTCGTGGGGATGGTGGTGTTGCGCTCGATGACCTTCGTGCTGACGCCGCCCATCGTTTCGATGCCGAGGGAAAGCGGGGTAACGTCCAGAAGCAGCAGGCCCTTGACCTCGCCGCCGAGCACACCGGCCTGGAGGGCCGCGCCGATGGCGACGCATTCATCGGGGTTGATGCCCTTATACGGCTCCTTGCCGATGAACTTCTGGATGGCTTCCTGCACCGCCGGAATGCGGCTGGAGCCGCCCACCATCAGGACCTTATCGATCTCATTCACAGAAAGGCCGCTGTCTTTGAGGGCCTGGCGGACCGGGCCCATGGTGGATTCCACCAGATCGGCGGTGAGCTCGTTGAACTTGGCGCGGGTGAGGGTGGTTTCGAAGTGCTTTGGCCCGGTGGCATCCGCCGTGATGAAGGGCAGGTTGATGGCGCTGGAGGTCACGCCCGAAAGCTCAATTTTCGCTTTTTCCGCCGCTTCCTTGATGCGCTGCATGGCCATTTTATCGCCGGACAGGTCGATGCCGTTTTCCTTTTTGAATTCCGCAACGATATAATCGATCACACGCTGGTCGAAATCGTCGCCGCCGAGGCGGTTGTTGCCGGCCGTGGCGAGAACCTCCTGGATGCCGTCTCCCATTTCGATGATGGAAACGTCGAAGGTGCCGCCGCCGAGGTCGTATACCATGATCTTCTGATCCTGTTCCTTATCGGTGCCGTAAGCGAGTGCAGCCGCGGTCGGCTCGTTGATAATGCGCTTTACTTCGAGCCCCGCGATTTTGCCGGCGTCCTTGGTGGCCTGGCGCTGTGCGTCGCTGAAATAAGCCGGAACGGTGATAACCGCTTCCGTGACCGTATCGCCGAGGTAGCTTTCCGCATCGGCCTTCAGCTTTTGCAGGATCATGGCGGAGATTTCCTGGGGGGTGTAGCTCTTATCGTCGATGGTCACCTTTTTGCTGGTGCCCATGTCCCGTTTGATGGAAGACACGGTGCGGTCCGGATTGGTGATGGCCTGGCGCTTCGCCACCTGGCCTACCATGCGCTCACCCGTCTTCGAAAACGCAACGACAGACGGCGTGGTGCGCGAGCCCTCCGCATTTGCAATAACGACCGGCTCGCCGCCTTCGATGACTGCAACGCAGGAGTTGGT